>JAQIBZ010000553.1 GCA_027858815.1 Desulfobacteraceae bacterium | reverse complement strand
CCGCTCTCAATTTCCTCCACTATCTGACGTTTAAAAGCGTCACTATATCTTACCCTTGCCATTTTACACCATCTCCTTTTCTGGCATAAAGTGACAACTTATATCAGGACGACACCATTACATTATTCGATGTTCAGTGTTCGATGTTGAATGTTGGACGTTCAAAAAGCGCTTTTAACTTTGTTATTCTGTTACTTTCTACAGGCAAATTTTACCAATTGGTGGATTAGATGAT
This sequence comes from Desulfobacteraceae bacterium, assembly GCA_027858815.1. GTDB lineage: Bacteria > Desulfobacterota > Desulfobacteria > Desulfobacterales > Desulfosalsimonadaceae > SURF-3. The sequence goes on along the minus strand of JAQIBZ010000553.1, from coordinate 8,130 downwards.
CGGTGTCACATCTTGTGGATGATCGGTGTCACATCTTGAATTTTGAATTAAGGCTATAAACCAAAAGAACAGTGGCCAGGTTCGTTCTTGGCCCCATAGAACTTAACCTCAAAAAGTTTGATTACTGAGCTCCGGATTTTCCAATCATATCTTTGAAATCATACAATTGAAAATGTGATCAAACCTTGATTATTGATTAACCCTGCAATTGCCTAAAAAAAAATAAACAAAATTTCCAACCCTTCACTTAGCTCAGTGATACGTAGCATAAAAAAAATCCTATGAAAAGGAAGAATTACATATTAGAGATTACGAAAGTACTACAATGTCGGAGTTTGAACGCTATTTTAAACACCCTTGTGTGCCAGATTACAAATCTGCACGAGAATCATTCTTTACAGAAAATATATTGAGTTGGATGTTAAAAACCCGGCCCTGCAACGATTGAACGCCGGGGGTTTTCCCCCATTGCAACGCAGCCGAGGCAATTCTTTTCAGCGGAAAAAGGGAGCACGCTGTTTGAGCGCAGCGAGTTCGTAATCCCGCCGATGAAAAGGATTGCCGAGGGAAGCCGAAGGCCAAGTTGCAGGGCGGGTTTTCTTTTGCTACTTTTCTTTGCCCACCAAAGAAAAGTAGAGAAAAATAAAACTGGAGCTTTGGAAGGTTCTAAAAACCGGTATTCATTGGTATTTTAAAAAGAATGGATTCCCATCCCCGCCTGGACAAGACTCTTCATGGAAATGACGGGCCAGGAGGTCCGCCTTAGCGGTAGGATCATGTCCCCGCAATTCTCAGTAGATGCATAGGAGCTATCACAATGTGGCTTCGACGCTGAAAAACCGAATTTTTTCTCTTGAAATGATTCCAGGTATATTCTAATGGACCTAGTATGGAGAATAAATTCATCCGGATCATTTTTTGGCAACCTGTGTGCAGAGTGGTGGTCAACTGAATCTCTATCGCGCCTTCTCTTCAGCTATTTTTCCTGATTCCATTTTTTTTAGCTTCAACATGTTTTTTTATTTACAGTATAAAATACAGGAGGATTTAAACAGGCTTTTAAACGTATCATTCATCTGCCAATTATAGTTATCCCTGCCCCCCAACTGTTTCTATTTCATCAAATTGTCTCTGGATACAATATCTCCGTCTCTGTTTTGTTTTCGCGTGTTGTGCCTGAATGTTTCCAACGCGTGGCCATGTCGATTGTTGCCCGAAATGTCTGATATGGCCAGAAATTGTAACCTGTGGTTTCTGTCAATTTAAAAAAGGAGGTGAGGTGGTTCAGGCAGGTCATTGGTTTAATCGGATGAATTAAAACTATAAATAAGGAGGGTTGTGAGATGAAAAAATGGCAAAATAAACGAATGGCGTGGATTTGCATTCTGATTCTGCTGTTCGGCATCGTTGGCGCAGTCGCTTATGCAAAACAGGAAAAAATTGTTTCCAGTTATGGCCCCACAAATCAGGACATGACGTTTGAACAGATCAAGGCCGAGCGGATGGCAGTAAAGGCCGAGCGCGCAAAAGAACACATGAAAATGCTGGAATCCCGCTATGACCTTTCAAAGAAGACTTCGGACAAGGTTTTCATGTCCGGCGGGAAAGCCGTGCCGACGGGACCGACAGCGAATCTTCAGGGGATCGACTGGGTTCAGTTAAACAAAATGACGCCAGAGCAAATCAGGGAAAAAGGCCTTTTCCCGTATAAGCCCCTGCCGTTTGCCGACCATGCGGAGGGCGGCATGCTCTTTCCGGAAATGATCACCAAATTACTTCCGCGTCTGGTAAGGTTTGATCTTGATTTCGACCTGCCTGAACATATTATTGCCGATCCGGCTCCGGCAATTTACCTGACCACACGGCCAGATCTGGGTGATGTGGCCAAGGGACGCTTAATCACCATAGACAATTACTACGAGATCTTCAACGGCCTGCTGAATCCCAAACAGCTCGAAGGGGTTCGTCTGCTGGTGACCCAGTTTCCCCAGCAGCAGTTCAACGCGACTGAAGACCGGAGAAGTGAAAGGCCCAGTTTGGGGGTGACCTGTTTTGACTGCCATGCCAACGGCCACACTAATGGGGCGAATCATCTGGTCGGGGACATCCGGCCCCAGGAATTCCGTCACCGGATTGAGACACCTACTCTGCGGGGGGTGAATATCCAGCGTTTGTTCGGTTCCCAGCGCGCCCTGAAAACGGTGGAGGACTTTACTGAATTCGAACAGCGCGCTGCTTATTTTGACGGGGACATCTGCATGGCAGCAAAAAAAGGAGTGAATGTTCTTGAAAGGGGAACCCAGGTGCACTTTATGGCGGAATTTTTGGCAATACTGGATTTCCCACCGGCACCTAAGCTCGATATTTATGGAAACCTTGATGAGAAGATGGCCAGCGCAAGCGAATTGAGAGGAGAACAAATTTTCAACGGGAGCGCCCGATGCGCGTCATGCCATCCGGCACCTTATTATACAGACAACAGTATGCACGATCTCAAGGCTGAACGGTTTTACAAGCAGGAGATGGTCAACGGCATGATGATGGCGCATGACGGGAAGATCAAGACATTTCCTCTGAGAGGGATCAAGGATTCACCGCCATATATGCATGACGGGCGATGCTTTACGCTTGAAGATATTGTGGAATATTTTAATCTGATTCAGCAGCTTAACCTGAATGCCAAGGAAAAAAAGGACCTGGTTGCTTTCATGAGTTGTTTATAGAATGAACATCTGTTGAAAATGCTGTACACATGAAATCCGGGGGATGGGGTCTTGAATTATCTTTCAAGACCCCATTCTTCGTTCCGCAATGAGTGCCTGAAAGCGTGATCCCGAGTTCGTGATCCCGCCGGTGAAAAGGTCTTCCGAAGGAAGCCGAAGGCCAAGGTTTACGGGCGGGCTTTCTTTTGCTACTTTGCTTTGCCCGTCAAAGAAAAATAGAGAAAAATGAAATTGGATTTTTTCCATATTTCACAAGCCATCTGACAAAAAAGTATCGGTTTCATTTAAATTGTTTAATGAAACCGATATTCAAATATTCTTCTATAACCCTGGATTCCCGCCTGCGCGGGAATGACGCGATAGAGTTGGTACTTGACGCAGTAGATGCGATGAAATTGGAAATCGATAGCCTATCAAAGACAAATTAAAGTGAATTCCTTGTCTTCCCTCTTCCCGACCTCTTTCCTCTTCCCAAATCTTTTCCTGTCCAACCTCCTCGGAAATTTAAGATACGGCACCACACTTTCATTTTTCAACCCGCCGGTCCCATCATAGGTGATGGACACCACCGGGACAGAGGTTATTTTCTCAATTTCATTTTTCATGGCTTCGGTCACCATTGACGGGCAGCAGAAGGCCGGATTGGTCTGGATAAACAACGTGAGATCCGGGTAATGCTTTGTCAGGTAATGAATTTTAATCATATTTTCCATGGATTCACCGATGTTTTCATTGATGATATTGTATTGGGATAATATCTGTTCCGGAGCTTCATCGTAAACCGGCTGCGGTTCTTTTAAGACACGTTCAAAATATTTGTAATATTTTCTCTCCAGAATGCCGATGGTTTTAACAATCGTTCTTACTTTTATGATATTGGAATATAATCCCTCATTAAACCATTTTTTATAATACATGGGCGCAATCATTTTACCGATTTCCGTATACGGCGTGGTAATGACTTCACCGCCGTTTTCTTCAATGTAGGCAATCAGATTCTGATTCATAATGTCGTTGTCACGGACATACATATCACCAAATATGGCCACTTTCGGCCGTAGTATACTTTTATCCACCTCGATCCACTCAAACCGGGAAACAATTTGAGCGATCGCCTCTTCTTTGGAGCGGTTGCCTGAAAACGCGTCTTCTAAAATGGTAATGCTTTTTTCAATCACCTGGTCGGTGGACCCTTTTTGAATTTCGTAAGGTCGTGTCCGGCACCCCATTTTGGTAAGCATGCCGCCGAACATATGAGAGAAATAGGCATTCATCGACGCCCGGAGAGAAATGTCCGTAAAGGTCAATTCTCCATGAAAAATGCCCGCCTGATCCATGTTTTTACCGTAGGAATTTAAAAACGACTGGATAAAGTTCGGATACAGCTTGAGATTGCAGAAATTCGCCTTGCTGACCCATAACAGGGTATTTGCCGGATCCAGGTTATATTTTTCAATGGTTTCCACAAATCCCTGGGCAATGGCGTTGACCGGTATACACTGGCCGGTATTGAACTTCATGCTTTTTGAAATCGTCGCGTCTGTTTCTTCGATCAGATACGCGTTGATGCCTTCCTGTTTAAGTGTGGCAACCAGCAGCCGGCAGGTGGTCGGGTCCCAGTTGGGAAAGACCAGATTTTTACCTTTGATTGTCTTTGCAGGATTCAGAAACAAGGAAGAATAATCAATTTCATTTTTCTCTGTTTTATTTTTTCGATCATTTTTAAATGAAAGACTGTCATTTCGAAAAGACCGGATGGCTGCTTCAATTCTGGTTTCATAGCCCACACTGGAATCATGTTCATCCAGTTCCAGTACCAGGTAAGGTTTTTCATGTTTATCCATCAGCTCTTTAAAATATTTTAAACCAAACGAATCCGGCGTACACTTAAAAGAGGTAATAAACACCGGATACACATTTGGGGTTTTGGCTATTTTTTCTGCGGCAGATAAAATAGCGGCCGGATAATGCCAGTGGATATCCGACAAAAGCGGGAAAATCGTCTGAATGTCCTCTTTGGTATAGGACACCATATCCTGATAGAAAGTCTTGATCCCTAACGCTGAAAAGATGCCGGGAATGCCGCTGTTCATTTCAGAAGATAAAATCGTATACGGTCTTCCTAAAAAAACCACATTCACATCATTGGAATTTTCAATTTCCTTGGTATACGTTTTTTTAAATTCTTCCTCACACGACTGTTTATAGTCCCATGCTTTGTCATATGCGGATGAAATATCAAAAAAGCTGATCTCCGTTTTAATGGATTTAAGCATTTTATAGAGTTCTAATTTGGTATAAAAATTCGTATATAAATACTTAACAAGAGGTCTGAGAATTTTTTTCCGGTTATATTTTGCCATAATGGTGGGTATATACTGCGTATAATAGCAATACTGACGCCTGCCGGTTTTGGATTTGTTTTCCAGATAATAGGGAAGAAAAATATAATCTGATTTTCCCATTAAATATTCCACATGGCCGTACATGGCAGTGGCCGGTGCGCAGAATTCGGTTTCCGAAAGGTTCTTACCGCGTTTCACCGCGCCTTTGCAGTTGCTGCTGGTAACGGTCTTTACACCGATGGAATTGAAAAAATATTTCCAGAAAGCAATGTCTTCGAACAAATGAAGCGCCGCCGGAATTCCGATAATTAAATCTTTATTTCCGTTTTTGGTTTTGTTCTGGTTTTTCGCAAAAGCCTGGCCGTTCGGCGAAGCCTGAGAAACTTCTATCTTCTTTCTTTGATTGAGCAGATCAAATCCGGAAATTTTATTATTCACATATTGCTGCGTATCATAGTCCCGGCCGCACAAAAAACCATAAGCCACCTTTTCGCCGTTTATTTTGGCAACGGATATTTTACAGCTGTTGTTGCAGATGTCGCACACTTCAGATATCACGGGAATTTCTTGTTTGTAGATGTCAATACCCCGAAAAGCGGAATTTTTCGTATGTTCATCCACCAGGGTTAATGCGGTTCCCAGAGCACCGGTTAAATGACAGAACTTTGACACCAGAATCGGTTTTTGCAGGCGCTGTTCAAACGCTGCCACCAGCGCCCTGTTTTTTGCGGTCGCTCCCTGGAAAAAAACTACATCTCCGATATTGCTTTCAGTGGCGACTTTTAGGAGATAATTTTCCCGAACCGAATGCAGGACAGATGCCAGGACTTCATTGACCGCATATCCTTCGGTGAGGTAATGATTGAGATCCCTTTCCATAAAAACCGTGCACCGGTCACTGGACATGGGGGCTTTAACGTTTTCTGTCCGGGCAGAATAGTCTGAAATAGCACAACCCAGTTTTGAGGCCTGTTCTTCAATAAAACTGCCCGTACCTGCGGCACACACATTGTTCATGGTGGATGAGGTAACCATACCGTTTTTTAATGTGGTAAATTTGGCATCCTGACCGCCGATTTCAATAATGGTATCCACCGCACTGTTTATCTCGCAGGCGGCCCGGGCATGCGCGGTAATTTCATCAAGAATGATATCCGCCCCGATGATCTTGCCAATGAATTTTCGGCCCGAACCGGTGGTCCCACATCCGTTAATGGTTAAATCAATATTATTTTTCAAAACAAGATCATGCATGGATTCGAGGATCAGGCACATGGCTTTTAGCGGGGCACCTGCGGTTCTTGTATAAAATCCTGCCAGTACCACATTTTTTTCGCCTAAGAGCACCGCCTTGGTACTTGTGGACCCGATATCCACCCCGATCCAGACGTTTAATTTTTTCCTGTCCGGCTGATTGTCCGGCTGATTGTCTGGCTGATTGTCTGGCAGGTCTTCATACACATCCACTTCCACAAAATTGGCATTTTGCTTTTGCTGTGAATAGTAATTGTATTTTAGGCGGCTGTTAAAATCCGGATATTCTGACAGGTTCAACTCTAATGGCGGATAAAACAGCTTTTTGCCGGTCTTTTTTGCCAGAAAAAGATCAGATGTGATGGCTGTTTGTTTTGATCCGCCGGCAATTTCCCCAACCATCCCATCAGCCAGCTCTTCAATAAGGCAAAATGCGGCACCCACTGCGCCGTACAGATGGGACAGTTCATCCACCACAATGTTTGCGCCGGTCATGGATTCTAAATGTTCTTTTACTGCGGTGTTTTTGGACACACCCCCGCAAAAAATGATTTTGTCACGGGTTGTGGTTTCATTAAACAATGTATCAGTGATATTTTTAGCAAGCCCCGCACATAATCCCTCACTGATTTCACCTAAAGAGTAGCCTTCCTGCTGGGCATGGATCAGGTCTGTTTTGGCAAATACCGCACACCTTGACGCTATTTTTGGAAAATCTTTTTTATTGCTGTGTGCGATAGCAGAAAGCGCTTCGATATTTTCAAGATTCAGACGTCCTGCCTGCTGATCCAGAAAACTGCCGGTGCCCGCAGCACACGAGGTATTTGATTTAAAACTCTGATAGCTGCCCTTTTCGTCAAAAAGCAGGAGCCCGAATTTTTCCCCGCCCACAGACAGTATGGCTTTAAAATTTTCATGAAGATGTTTGGCAGCGGAAATGACCGCCACCTGATTATTATAGCGGCCGTCAAATTTAATAATATCCGGTGTGGATGAGGTGACGGCAATATGAGAAATCCCGGAAAAATTATATGTATCAAACTGTTCTTTTAAAACCGGCAAAACATCGCCTTTATGAAAAACATAGGAACTTTTGACGATATTCTTGTGGAAATCTGATTCTGCTATGCAAACCGCCACGGAACCGATATCAATACCCAATACTTTTAAGTTACCCAATTTTGCACCTTTGTATTTTCCATGTAGGCCGGGTTTCTTACCCGGCAATTAACGGGATTTTACCCGACATCAAAATTTGAAGGTCGATTTGTTTCATTTGTCGGGAAAGAATCCCGAACTACAATAGAGTCTATCGGCACTGATTCAGCGACTTGAATGATATATCTTTTCTCTTTAACATCCAAACTTTTCTTGTATCGTCAATGCCAATTGAACCATTGTAAAAAATCTGCTTCGAATACTGAATAGTATTAATAAATAATTGAATTATCTGGTTATCCAATTTACTTAAGTTAATATATTTGAGTTTTGTGACCATCGTTTATTTTCCTGGATACCCACCTTCGTGGGTATGACGACCGCGTGTCCATTGGCGACAATTAAGCGTTTTGTCATTCCCGTAAAAGCTTGTGCCCGTGAAGGCGGGTAGCGGGAATCCAGAGGTATTTTAACGGGCAATCAACGAATTTCAAACCAACTTAATCGAAATGGATAACCAAGTTGAATTCTTATCTCACAATTCTCAGCATTTCACAATTTAAGGATAAACCCTATATCAAATATTTATTATTATTTGAAGAATAAATCATAATAAAAACATAATTCCAATATGTTGTACCTATGATGAG
>JAQIBZ010000545.1 GCA_027858815.1 Desulfobacteraceae bacterium | reverse complement strand
ATCAAATCCGAACTGGATCAGGTCGACATTGAAGAACACCAGGCTGAGCGGGAAGGCAACCTTGAGAGAGTGGCTGAACTTCGATACGGCAAACGAAATGAACTTAAAGGCCGTCTTGAACAGGCCAATCAAAAGCTGGTTGACCTTCAGGTTCACCGAAAAATGCTCCGCGAAGAAGTGGATGCGGAAGATATTGCAGAAATCGTATCCAAGTGGACCGGCATACCGGTCCAGAAAATGCTCGAAGGAGACCGGGAAAAACTGGTACACATGGAAGACCGCTTAAAAAATCGGCTGATCGGTCAGGATGAAGCCGTAACAGCTGTTTCCAATGCAGTGCGCAGGGCCGATCCGGCCTTCAGGATCCGAACCGTCCCATTGGATCATTTATTTTTATGGGACCTACCGGGGTAGGCAAGACAGAACTGGCCAAATCTCTGGCGGAATTCCTCTATGATGATGAGCAGGCCATCATCCGGGTCGACATGTCGGAATATATGGAAAAACATTCCGTCTCCCGTCTGATCGGTGCCCCTCCGGGATACGTTGGTTATGAAGAAGGCGGCTACCTCACTGAAGCGGTTCGCCGGCGTCCCTATTCCGTTATTCTGTTTGATGAAATCGAAAAAGCACACCCGGATATCTTTAATGTACTCTTACAGATACTGGATGACGGCCGCCTGACCGACGGACAGGGAAAAACCGTTAATTTTAAAAACACGCTGATCATTATGACATCCAACGTAGGCAGCCATCTCATTCAGGAAATGGATGAGTCCAATCGCCAGGCAATGGAAGAAAAAGTCTTCCAGGCGTTGCGGGCCGGCTTTAAACCCGAATTTCTCAACCGGATTGACGAAACAATTATTTTCCACAATCTGACGCACGAACAGATTCGGCAAATTGTAGATATCCAGTTGGAACAGCTGATGAAACGACTTTCGGGCATGGATATCGAACTTCAACTGTCGGATGATGCCAAAGATCTTCTTGCGGAAAAAGGATTTGACCCGGTGTATGGCGCACGACCCTTAAAACGAACAATCCAGCAGTACATTGAAAACCCGTTGTCTATGGAAATCCTAAAAGGAGATATGAAGGAATCGAGCCAGATCAAAGCGTATGCGGAAGGGGATAAGATCCTGTTTAATATCATCCCCATGATATCGAAAGATTCTTCACATGCGATGTGATGTAAATAAATGGCCGAATAACGCAGTTAATGTGCCGCTCAGGCCCTTGAATTAAAAGCCAAGGAGTCGCCCGCCCTGATAAACCACAAACGACATGGACCATGCCAAAGTTGTTGTAAACGCGATGTTAAATAACGACCATTTTACCGAACCGGTTTCACGGGTGATAGCGCCGATGGTTGCCAGGCAGGGAACATACAGGAGAACAAATATCATCATTGAAAGCGCGGATAGCGGTGTCATTCCGGAGTTTTTCAATGCATTCCGCAATGCATCGGATTCCGCATCACCTTCTGCAGCATACAAAACACCCATGGTACTGACAACAATTTCCTTTGCCACAAAACCGGTCAGCAATGCGACGCTTCCCCGCCAGTCAATTCCGATAGGTAAAAAGACCGGTTCAATTGCCTTTCCGATTCTGCCGATAAAAGACTTTTCTGCTCTTTCCGCCTTTTTTGCAATGGAAAGCCTTGCAACAAAATCCTCTTTTGTCTGGAGAAGACGCTTATCATCAACTGATTCTTCTGAATTAATTTTCTGTTCATAGGATTGATTGACCTGGGCGATCTGCGCATCATAATCACGCGAATATTGAATATTTTGCGGAAAATTTGACAGTGCCCATATCACGATGGAGCCGACCAGTATGATGCCGCCCATTTTTTTTAAAAACATCTTGCCGCGGTCCCACATATGAATCAGAAGATTTTTCATCATAGGGACCCGGTATGGCGGCAGCTCCATTACAAACGGAGCATCTTCCCCCTTTAACAGTGCCGTTCGAAACAAGCGGCCGGTAACGATTGCCACAAGGATACCGAATAAATAAATCATAAAAATAACCGTACCGGCATGAGCGGCAAAAAAAGTGCCGGCCAAAACGATATACACCGGGAGCCGGGCCGAACAAGACATAAACGGCGTGATGAGAATCGTCAGAATCCGGTCTTTTCTGCTTTCCAGTGACCGGGTCGCAATAATCGCCGGCACACTGCATCCGAACCCCATAAGCATGGGAATAAACGATTTACCATGCAACCCGATCAGGTGCATGATCTTATCCATCAGAAAAGCTGCCCGGGCCATATATCCGGTATCTTCAAACAAGGCGATACAGAAAAACAGCAGTAAAATATTCGGCAAAAATATAATAATACTTCCGACACCCGCGATGATGCCGTCCACAACCAGATCTTTTAACAGGCTGGCCGGCAGAACATATTCAAAAAAAGCGGAAACAAATCCAACCCCCGCATCAATCCATTCCATGGGATAGACACCTAGGGTAAACGTAATCTGAAACATTGCCCATATAAAAAATATAAAAATCGGAAAACCCAAAAACCGGTTGGTTAAGACCAGGTCAATATTGCGGGATATATCCACCCGCTGACGGGTGGAAGTGGATAAAACTTCCTTGATGGTGCCTGCGATAAACCCGTAACGATCATCTGTCATAACGATTTCAGGATCATCGTCTAACCGTTTGGACAATTTCCCCCGGAGTTCTTCCGCTTTTACCAGAATGCTTTCGCTGTCTGCCTTGACTTTCTCGCGGAGGCGATCTTTGATGATTTGATCGTCTTCAAGCAGCTT
>JAQIBZ010000539.1 GCA_027858815.1 Desulfobacteraceae bacterium | reverse complement strand
GCGAAAAACCAGTTTAAAACCGGTGATACGATTAAGATGAATCTGGAGCATCCGGAAACTTACCAGCATTCCAATATGAATGGAAAAATTGTCCGGATGGCAAAATCCGGTATTGGTGTTTGTTTTGATGTGCCGTTATGATTTTTTGTATAAAAAGATCATGACCCGATTCTTTTGTTCTTAAAACCCTGGAGGTATCTGGAATTCATCATTCATTTCTTCTATAAGCCCTGCAAAATGAATCGTTGTGCGATCTTCTATGTATGGCCCCACAATCTGGACACCTACGGGTAAACCGTTTTTCGCCAGACCCACAGGAGCGACCGTCACCGGCAGATAAGATACACAACTTAGTCCCGCCCTTATGCATACATGCTTTCTATTTCCTTAGCGTACTTCTCATTAACGATTCTTCGTTTCAGCTTCATGGTGGGCGTCAGTTCTTCTCCCTCAATGGAAAGTTCCTGCGGCAAAATAACAAACTTTTTTATCGTCTGAACACGGGCCAGTGTTTTATTAATTTCATCCACCTTGCCCTGGATAAAAGCGTTGAATTTTTTACATTTAGAAGCTGCTGCGGAATTTTTTGCCGGACTGCCGGCTTCATCCGCTGCTACCTGTTCAATTTTTTCCGGATCTAAAGTAAACAGAGCGGTCATATATTTCCGTTTGTCACCAATGACTACGGCCTGGCTTAAAACCGGAATTGCTTTTAATTTTCCTTCCAGAACCTGAGGTGAAATATTTTCACCACCGGCTGTGATGATGAGTTCTTTTTTCCGATCCGTAATTTTCAAAAACCCTCTGTCATCAATTATCCCGACATCCCCGGAATGGAGCCACCCATTTGCATCAATAGATTCCTTTGTAGCGGCTTCATTTTTAAAGTACCCCTTAAATATATGCCGGCCTCGCATCAGGACTTCCCCGTCTTCGGCGATTTTCATCTCAGTTCCCGGAACCGCCGGACCGGCCCATCCGGTTTCATATTTAAAAGGCTCAGGCAAAGATGCCGTGCCCGGTCCCGTGCATTCACTCATGCCGTATACCTCTGTCATTGGAAAGCCAAGACTCAAGAAGAATTCCAAAGTATCCATGGCAATCGGGGCAGCCGTGGAAACAAAAAATCTGCATCGATCCAGCCCCAGCTTTTCACGAACTTTCGAAAAAACCAGTTTATCCGCCAACCCATATAAAAACGGCATTGGTTCACCCTTCTGGTGAGCATAACCGCCAGCCAGCCCTTTGCCTCTTGCCCATGCAGCAATTTTTTTCTTCAAAGGTGGATTCTGAGCACCGGCTGCCATCATTTTTGCCTGAATTTTTTCCCATACCCGGGGAACCCCGACGAAAACAGTCGGCCTGACTTCGGCTAAGTTATCTCCCAACTTATCTATACTTTCAGCAAACCAGACTGTACATCCCAGCGTATAGGGGCCATGAAGACTGACCGCCTGTTCAGCAATATGGCTTAGGGGCAGATAGCTGATAATTTGCTCTTCGTCGGTGGCATCAAGAATATCCAGCAATTGCCGGACGACCCAGGTAAGATTGTCATGACTGATCATAACCCCCTTAGGGTTACCGGTGGTACCGGATGTATAAATAAGCGTGCAGGTATCATCCGGCTTTTGAGCCTTGATACGTTCATTTAACTCATCTTCGGAAACTTTTTCAGCAAGTTTCGGCCGGTCATCCCATGAATAAATATTCTCATCCGGATCAGATCCATTCATCAGAATGATGGCTTTTAAGTCCGGAAGGTTACCCCTTATTTCTTTAAATTTTGCCAATTGCTCCGCATTTTCTACCACAGCAATATTGGCCTCACTATGTTCTGCAATATACTGGCACTGTTCCGGACTGTTGGTCGTATAAATACCGCCGGGAACACCTCCGGCAAATATACCGGCCAAATCACTGATAAACCATTGCGGACAATTATTGCCCAGAATGCTGATAGCGTTGCCGACCTCTAAACCAAGCCCGATAAAAGCCCGGGCTGTGGTTCTGACCTGATTATAATACTCATTCCAGGTCATCTCCGTCCATTCACCATTAATCTTTGTTTTCAGTGCAACCTTGTTCCCAAATTTATCCACTGTGCTTTTCATGGCTTCCATTATCGTTGTTTTCATGTACCCTCCTTTAATTTAAAAAAGATGCTGGTAAATGGTTCAAACAAACTGGTCAAACATATCACCTGATCTGGCAATACATTTATTGTCGAAAATGAAAAGTTTTATATTTAATGAAAATATTTGGTTATTATAGTGCTCCTGAAAAAAGGGATAAGAAGAGAGGGCTTGACTACAATCGCCAATAATTAATATTGGTTTTTTTCACCTCAACAGCGTTAAGCATCGCTTTAACATCAATAATACAACCATTTGTCTTTAAGCGAGTTAAGAATTTATCAAGTGGTATATTTTTATACGTTTTATGCCCCACGGCAATAATTACGGCATCAAGCTCTGTCAATTCATCTAAGGAACTTAAATCGATATTGAAAAAACTTTTTGCTTCTCCGACATCGGCCAGGGGATCATGGACAATGGGATGGATGGCATAAGATTTCAATTCATCGATAATATCAATTACCCTTGAATTTCTAAGATCCGCACAATCTTCCTTAAATGTCAGTCCGAGAATTCCGACCCGGGCGTCCTTAATATTTATTCCGGATCGGGTCATCAACTTGATGGCCTGCTCCACAACAAACTTGCCCATATTGTCATTGATTCGACGGCCGGCCAGAATCACCTCCGGATGATACCCTTCGGTTTCCGCCTTATAGGTCAGATAATACGGATCTACGCCGATACAATGCCCGCCCACCAGACCGGGACGAAACGGCAGAAAGTTCCACTTGGTGCCGGCCGCTTCAAGCACATCAATGGTGTCAATATGTAATTTATCAAAAATTACCGCAAGCTCATTCATTAAGGCAATATTAAGGTCCCTCTGGGTATTTTCAATGACTTTTGCAGCTTCAGCCGTTTTAATACCCGGGGCACGATAAACGCCTGCCGTAATAATTGAACCATAAAGATCTGCCACACGATCAAGCGTTTGATTGGTATCTCCGGAAACGATTTTGATGATATTCGTCAGCGTATGTTCCTTGTCTCCCGGATTAATTCGTTCCGGAGAATATCCCACGTTAAAATCCTGTTTCCAGGTCAAACCGGATATCTTTTCTAAAATCGGCACACAGACTTCTTCTGTGGTTCCGGGATAAACCGTTGATTCATAGATAACGACCGCACCTTTTTTCATATATCGTCCGGCGGTTTCAGTCGCACTTTTTAACGGCCTCAGATCCGGTTGACGTGCATCATCGATGGGAGTGGGAACTGCCACAATAATGAAATCGGCCCGTGAAATATCTTCCGGATTTATTGTATATATAATTTTGGTGGCAGCTTTTAACTCCGCTTCAGACATTTCACCCGTCGGATCAACATTATTCTTATAGGCTTCGATACTCATTTTTTTTAAATCATACCCGATGGTGGAAAATTTTTTCCCGAATTCTACAGCTACCGGTAATCCCACATATCCTAATCCAATGACAGCAATGGTCGGTGATTCAGACATCATCGTTAAATATATCCTTTCTTTCCTAAAAACAGCAGAATTTCCTGAGCCGCTTCTACCGGCGTCAGGGCAATCGTGTTTATTCTGAGTTCCGGTGATATCGGAGATTCATACGGGTCATCCACACCGGTAAAGCCTTTGATTAACCCCGCACGAGCTTTGGCATACATGCCTTTACGATCACGTCTTTCACACTCTTCAATGGGGGTCGACACATGGACTTCGACAAATCCGCCATATTGCTCAATCACCTGCCGGGTTTCCTGGCGGGTATTTTCATAGGGGGCTATCGGTGCGCAGATAGCAATACCCCTGTTTTTCGTAATCTCGCTGGCAACAAAACCGATTCGCCGGACATTAATATCCCGGTGCTCTTTACTGAAATTCAGTTCATTGGATAAATTCTGCCGGACAATATCCCCGTCCAAAAGCGTGACCGGCCGGTCCCCGATTTCAAGGAACATGGAATACAACACCTTGGCGACGGTTGACTTTCCCGCACCGGACAAACCGGTCAAAAAAACAGTAAATCCCTGTTTCCGGGGAGGCGGATACGCTTTCTGGAGTTCTTCCACAATTTCATTAAATGTGGCCCA
The DNA here is from genome assembly GCA_027858815.1 of Desulfobacteraceae bacterium. GTDB lineage: Bacteria > Desulfobacterota > Desulfobacteria > Desulfobacterales > Desulfosalsimonadaceae > SURF-3. Next base: position 7,938 of record JAQIBZ010000539.1, on the reverse strand, counting down.
TTCAGGAATGCGACGGCCTTCACGGATACGCTTTCTGATATCTGATCCGGTCATTGATATCGTCTGAGTCCCCTCGGGCACTTCATCAATTGAGTGATATTCATCTTCAAAAGGCAAATAAACAAACTTTTCAAATGGAACAATCTCAACATCTATCTCAGAACTGAACTCAGCAGCGAGTTTTCTTGCCCGATCGCTTACATAAAATGAATTGCCATTCTCATCACAGCCGGGACTGGCATGATCGTGGCCGACAATAAAATGCGAGCAGCCATAATTTTTTGCTATGATGGCATCTAAAATCGCATCACGAGGCCCTGAAAGACGCATTGCCAGAGGAAGCAGAGACATGACATGAGAATTGGGCGGAAAATGTTTTGATACGGCCTGGTAACACCGAACCTGTGTATAATGATCAAAATCACCGGGACGGGTCATGCCCACAGCCGGAAGCAGCAAAAGATTTGCCCGTGCTTCGCGCATGGCCCGGGTTGTCATTTCAAACAAAAACCGGTGGAGGGGATTACGGGTTTGAAAACCGACAATCCGATGCCAGCCAAGCTTGGCATATGTGGCCCGAACTTCTGCCGGTGTGAGGCGAAGCTGTTTAAAATCAAAGTGAAGCGGCAGGCTGATAACTTCCAGATCCCCGCCCACATAATAATCAGCCGATTTATTTTTCAGATACCACACCCCCGGATGATTCGTATCCTGGGTTTCATAGATTTTCTGAGCTTCTTTTTCACGATCAACGGGCCAGACATCTTCAACGTGCATAACCGCCAGCAGAAAGCCTTCCGGATCTCTTAAAGCAACAGATTGGCCGACTTCAAGATTTTTGGCAAACGATTCCGACACATCCAGACAAACGGGCACTGACCAGAGAACATCATCCTGCAGCCGCATCCGATCCAAAACCGACTCATAATCCGAGCGGACCATAAATCCTTTTAACGGAGAAAAACCACCGATCGCAAGCAGCTCCAGGTCACAAAGCTGCCGGTCATTTAAGGCGATATCCGGAATATTTAATGCGATTTCTTTTAACAGCTGCGCGCGGTCATCATTAACCAGCAGATTAACCAGCCGGCCGCCATGCGCATCATTGATTGGGTCTGTCATATAGGTTACACCATCCTGAGTTAATGTTTGCCGTTAGAAATAAAAAACCACGGGTTTAGCAAATTTTCTTTATTGTATAGCATGGGCTCTCCATTATCCGCTCTGAAAACCGAAGCACCGGCACATTCAGCAATTATATGACCGGCAGCAGTGTCCCATTCCATTGTGGGCCCCAATCGCGGATATACATCCGCATTACCTTCTGCCACCCGGCATAATTTTAAAGAACTTCCGGCAGAAATAAAATCAACTGTTTCATATTCTTTGCGTTTTTTTTCAACATAGGCCGCTAACTCCGGCGTAGCATGGGATCTGCTGCCGACAATTGTATAAGGACGATCCGTTTTCGCACAGGCATTAATGGGCCGGGATTGATCCATAATCTGATCCAATGAGGTTTGCGTAAAATCAATACCTGAATCTAATGTCATAAGAAATGCCCCAAAATCTTTTGCAGCAAAATACAACTGTCTGAGTACCGGCACATAGATAACACCCATCACAGGCTTGTTTTCTTTTACCAATGCAATATTAACCGTGAACTCATCATTTTTTTTAATAAACTCTTTGGTTCCGTCCAGCGGGTCGACAATCCAGAAATAGTCCCACTGTTTTCTAATTTCATATTCAATACTTTTGCCCTCTTCACTCAATATGGGGAAATGAAGTGGCGTCAGATGAGACGTGATAATTTCATGGGAACGTTTATCCGCCAGCGTCAGCGGGGATTTATCTTCTTTTTCCTCAACCTCAAAATCCTGGTTGTACACTTCTAAAATAGCAAAACCCGCTGCAACGGAGGCTTTGATTGCCGGGAATATCAGATTCTTTATATTCATAATCAAAGATTTCTTTCTAATGGAATAAGTTTCAGAGATTGAATCAAACTGTTTCAGCCGTTCAATAGCTGTTTGATTTTATGGCGTATTTTTTATATATTGAGCTGTAAACATTGACAAATTAAACAATCACGTGTTTTAAGTCAATATATAAATCGCTTTTAAAACTACAAATAAGCATTGACGATACGGGTGATGTCTTTATTATTAGAGTGTTTGATTCCTATACGAATAAAATTTGATTTCTTGTATCGTATAAAATACGCTACTAATCAGAAACTTCGATTCAGCATTTTAATCGTTTCTATGACAGGGATAACCGAATGAAAGACGCTTATATCAAAAAATTTGATTCTGTCTACAGATCGATTGACAGTTATTATGGCTTTGAACTTCGCAAAGAGTTTACAGATTTTTTCCAGCAACAACCGATTACCGGCAAATCAGCTTTAGATCTTGGATGTGGAGAAGGGAGATACGCCCTGTTCATGGCACAAAAAGGATGCCGAACAATTGCCGTTGACCGCTCAGAAGCCGGGATTGAAAAACTGAAAAAAACAACAAAAACTCACAATCTGCCGATTTCGGCTAAAGTCATTGATATCGAAGATTTTGTTTTTGGAGAAAACCAATTTGACATTATCGTGGCAGCAACCGTTCTGGATCATCTTTCAGAAAAATTGCGTTTAAGCACTATCAAGGGCATCAAAAAAGCACTGAAACCCGACGGGACATTATACATTAATGTTTTCACCGTATCTGACCCCGGCTACATAAGAAGACAAAAAGGCCCGGAGGAATCAAATGCTGCGAACATAAGTGATACCGCAGAATGCATGGAATATTACTTTGATTCCAATGAACTCAAATCGTTATTCTGCGATTTTCATATTCTTTATTATTACGAAGGCATTGAGCCGGATCTTTCACACGGCAACCCCCATGATCACGGATGGGCCTGCCTGCTTGCCAAAAAACCGGCTTGACTTAGGTAATAATTCAATGGAAAACACAGAGCATTTTTTTGTAGCCTCTGTGTTCCCCATGTCACAAATCATTAAATAGTGCCTGAACGAAAACTTCAAAATCATGGTTGTCATTACGCGGAGTGAGGAACGAACGACAAAGTAATCCCCTGTCGATAATGAGATTGCTTCGGTCGCACCGCCCTCGCAATGACAAAAAAAGTGCAATTTGAAGACTTTCCGTTCAACCACTAAACAGGATTAATTATCCTTTTTTTCCAGATCAAAATCGATCCCGAATTGTTTTAAGGAAGCCACACCCGCACCAACACTCACGGTATTATCAAAACCCTTTGCTTTGAGGTTGACCTGAGCCTCATAGGAGCGGACCCCGGTGTTGCAAACCAAAACCAGCTTTTTGTCTTTTGGGACTTCATCCAAACGGTTTAGTAGTTCATTGTGGGGTATGCTTTTCCAGATCTCCGGATATTTTTTTTCAAAAACACTGGCATCCGCATATGCCCGGCAGTCCAGGAAAAAACAGTCATTATCGTTCGGGTTATTCCAGTTTGTTTCAAATTCATCCTGTTCCATGGGTACATAACTGCCATCTAAATAATTTTCCGTGGCATTTCCCAACGCATTGACAACATCCATTGCAGATGCAAACGGCGGAGAATAAGCAAGCTCAAGGTTGCTGACGGCATCAACCGTGGGCTCATACTGAAGGATTGCTGCAACCGCATTGATCCTGGCAAACATGCCACTACCGACGCCGCCGAATCCCTGGATGCCTAAAACCCTTCGCGTTTTCTGATCCACCACCAGTTCCAGGTAAATGATTTCTTTGTCAGGGTAAAAGTGTGCCCTGTCAAACTGGGACACCTGCACACTGATCGCATCAAAACCCCCTTTTCGGGCGGTTTCAATCGATAACCCCGCACCTGCCAGAGCCATATCAAATGTTTTTACGACAAAACTTCCTACCGCCCCTTTAAATGTTGCATTACCGCCGGCCATATTGGTTCCGATCACCCGGCCCTGACGGTTAGCCAAGGAGCCTAACGGGAAAAATCCCGGCTTTCCGGTTATCAGGTTTTCAATTTCAATGCAGTCACCCCCAGCATATATATCCGGATCAGATGTCTGCATTTTATCATTTACTTTAATAAATCCGCCGGGAGCTATCTCAAGACCAGCTTCCCTGGCAATATCAGTATTCGGGGCAACCCCTACCGCCAGAATGACCATGTCGGCATCCAGTGTGCGTTGATTGGTCTTAACCGACTGAACCGCATCATCCCCGTCTATAGCTTCTACAGATTCGCCCAGATAGAATTTGACCCCCTCTTCTTCCATGGTCCGCTGCGCCATGGTGGAAAAACTCTTGCTCACAAACCCGGGCATGATCTGGTCGCAGTATTCAACCACGGTAGTGTCAATCTGCCACATATCTGCCAGGGCTTCGGCCATTTCAAGGCCGATAAATCCGGCGCCAATCACAACGGCTTTCTCCACTTGTCCGGCGGTCACCATCTGTTGAATCTGTATGGCATCATGCATGTTTCCGACCCGGAACACTTTTTTTAGTGACGTACCGGGGATATTAAGTTCTCTTGGTTTTGTACCGACACCGATAACCAGCTTATCATAGGGTAAGTCCTTTTCATTGCCGTCTTTCTCCCGGACCTGAACAGTTTTATTTTCCCGGTTGATTTTTAACGCTTTGGTGCCGGGCAAGGCGGTTAACCCTTTATCATCTTGAAAAAAAGTTTCATCTCTGACCATATGAAAACTAGTAGATCGAAGTTCTGATTCATCACTCACATCTCCGGATACAAAATAAGGGATTCCGCATCCGCCGTATGAAATGATTTCATCCTGATCAATTAATGTCACATTTCCATCCTGCCGAAGCCTTTTAAACCGGCATCCGGCTTTCGGACCAACTGCAACGGCACCGATTATTACTATATTATCAGACATATTTTCACTCCTTAAAATATCTTTGGGTTAGAATTATTCATAAAAGAAAAAATCTAATCTCATTATTTTAACTGTGCAAGAAAATTTAATAAAAAAAAACTGAAAAATCAATTAACACCGACTTTTCAGTTATAAGCATTTGTTCATATATAATCATGATTTTCTAATAAAATCAGGTATAAAAAAAATCGGAACAAGGCGTTTCTTAAAAAAATCCACCTGTCATAGTAAATAGTGGTTAAACGCAAAGCCCCAAAAATGCACTTATTCTGTCATTGCGACGGAGGTACGACCGAAGCAATCTCAAAATCGAAAGGGGATTACTTCGTCGTTCGTTCCTCACTTCTCGTAATGACAGCCTGGATTCAGGGTTTTCGTTCAGAGACTAAATATGCGGATAAGGGGAATAAATTGCTTCTGTTTATTTTTTTACTTCCGCTGCAATCCAGTTCAGAAACTCCGGGTTGCCGCCGGTGATGTGAACACTGACAATACAGGGACATTCATAGCTGTGATTGGCCTTAACAATCTCTATCAGTTCCGGGACGTTTGATGTTGTTGTTTTCGCAATCATAACCACCTCCGAGTCGATTTGAACATCACCGTCCCATCGATAAATGGAGTTCATCTGATCAATAATATTCACACAGGCTGCCAGTCGATGGCTGACCAGTTCGTTTCCGATTGCCATGGCTTCGGCCTTACTTCCGACTGTCATATATACGAGTGATGTATTTTCCATTTCTTCTCTTTCACCCCTTTTTTATTTTCCATATTTTTCCGCCAAACGGATTTTTCGCCGGGCCTGAGCAGCGGCGTTTCGCTTTTTTTCCTTTTCTGTTTCAAAAATCAGACCCGATACCTGCACGGGTTTTAGCTTGTCGTCTAATGACACGAACGTCAAATAGGCTGACGCAATATGACGGGTTTGGCCGGTTAACAGATTTTCCGATTCCACCCGGGCACCGATCTCCATGGATGTTTTTCCCACCAGATTCAGGCTGGCTTTTATCGTTAAAAGATCACCGATAAATGCCGGATAATGAAAATCAATCTGATCCACTGACGCAGTAACCGAGTTGCAACGAGAATGCCTGAACGCAACCACGCCTGCGGCATTATCGATGAGTTTCATAATGGTTCCGCCATGAACATTTCCGGCAGGGTTTGCGTCCGCCGGCTGCATGACCTGTGAAACCGTTACCCGGCTGTCTTTTACCGTTTTATTTTTCATCAAAAAAGTCCTTAATAATCATTGCTGTCTCTTTTGGTTTTTCCATGGGAATCAAATGGCCGGCATCTTTAACCATCTGGTATCTGCCATTTGAAAAAGCTGATGCTGCTTTTTCCTGATCAATGAACCCTTTATTTTCCGTATGTTCGCCTTCCAAAACAAGAACCGGGCATTTGACTTCAGGAAGAATCGGCCAGGGGTCATACCCCATGCTGCCCATAAAAAGGGAGGCTTCTCTTTTCGGATGACAGGCAAGCTCGAGACCACCGGCATTCGAAGGCATTAATCCATATTCCACATACAAATCGAGCATCTCATCATCCCAGGTCTGAAAAAGACGTTTTGATTGCAGATATTTTTTTGCTTCTGAAGCATTTTCCCAAAAGTTTCTACGATGAATGGATTTTCCTGCCAGAGGATGGTCTTTAACGCGCATTTGCATATTGTATATCTCCCGGGGTAAAAAAATCGGCTCAATGAGCATCATTTTTTTGATGTCAAGTCCGTATTTTCCGGCGGCAATCGTCATGATCGCCCCGCCCATGGAATGTCCCACCATGTAAGGATTTTTGATATTCATACATTCACAAAATTTCACCAAATCCTCTGCAAGCTGCATCCAGCTAAATCCGCCATTTTCCGGATCAGTCACCCGATGATCACAATAATACGGGGCAAAAATACGGTAAGAACTTTTCAACTCTCTGGCAATAGGATGCCACAGCCAGGGTAAAAACCCGGTTGCATGAAGAAAAACGATTGTGGGTCCGTCTCCATCATAAGACAAATAAGGAATCGAAGCCCCGCCAATATCAACCGCCTTTAAAACCATTTCTTTTTCGAGCATTGAACCCCTCACTTTTTAAAAAGACATCTTTTCAGGCGATCTTCTTTCAGGAATATACTGTTTTTCTATTGTACCCTCGTTCCAGTCTCATGAAACATACAAACTACAGTAACAGCTGCCGAATTCTTCAACATCCGGGGCTCTGTAATCACACGGACACAAAATATCCTTATCATTGTCCCGGTCACCCGATGCCAGGCGGCAGGGGCACGCCATGTATCCATAGCGTTCTTTGTTGGTCTGCAGTGCTTGTAAAAGATCAAGCACCAGTGCTTTGTCCGTATTAAAAAAATAACCCTTGGGTTCCTGAACTTTTTTCAACTGCTCATAGAGTTGTTCCACATTCATCACAGTCCCAGCGCCTCCTTTATTTCGTCTTCCTTATAACCAACGATGACCGTGTCACCGATTTTAATGGTCGGAAAAGAACATTTCGGGTTAAGCAGTTTCACATCTTCCAGGATCGTTTTGCGTTCATCACCTTCCAGAATATCCACATCAACAAAATCATAGGCCACATCACATTCGCTTAAAAGCCGCTTTGTGGCTTTACAGTGTCCGCAGGTGGTCAAAGAATATATTTTCACTTCAGTATCCGCCATTTCGAAATCTCCTTTGTTGTAGTTTGTTCTAATTTATCAATCAAACCGGACAATGATCTCATCAACTGATTTTCGCCACTTAGCCGGGGCCAATACTTGATCGGATTTAAAATATCCAACGGACAGCAATAAGGGAATCCAGTAATTATCCGGAATTTTGAATTCCGCCCGGACTGCGTCAATATCAAACCCGTCCATGGGATGTGTATCCAGTCCAAGGCTTGTAGCTGCCAGCATTAAAGACATGGCAAAAAAACCGGTATTCTTACTGGCAAATGCAACTTTTCTGGATTCACTGGCGCCATATAAAGATTCACACACTCCGTAAAACCACTGGCGTTGT
>JAQIBZ010000448.1 GCA_027858815.1 Desulfobacteraceae bacterium | reverse complement strand
GGTTAAGTTAAGTCACCATTCGACCGGTAGGCACGGTGGCCAACCCTACGGAGCTTAGCGCAAAACCTCGTAGAGCAGGCCACCGTGCCTGCTGTTGACTGCATAAATTTTGGACATTGAACTCAACTTAATTAAAGTGGATATGCAGGTAAAGTTATTTGTACGGATATACCCTTTTTGGATCTGAAAAATATTCTTGTGTCATCATCCGCATTGTCAAATTTTCCGGATATGAGCTTCCAGGCATAAGCAAATTTACGGAGTTGAATCGCTCTGGTGATAAAGCTACCAGCACACCGGTGCCGACTAATAGTATGACTTGTTATCGGCCACCAAAGGATACGTCCATCTCATCCGGATAGGTGACGATAAATCCATATTCAATGGCTGCTTCTGTCTGCGGCAGAACCGGAAATGTCCATTTCAACAGATTATCTTCTTTTTGAGGCGATGCACCGTTAAATGTTTCTTTGAGTTTTATCCGTTGATCGCGGATCTGCGGATAGGCGTCTTCCATGAGAACGGCAATTTTGTGTGCTTTTAAATTGTTCACCGACACTTTCCAGCCCCACTGGTATTTTTTTTTGCCGATTAAAAATCCGGTTTCATCGGACTTTTTTTCCAAAGTGGTGAGTTGCACATCAACTTGCGGGTCAGAGCCGAAGAAGAGTTTTTGTTCCCTGTCATGCATCGCAAACAAACGATTGGCAATAAACGCGGAATCCACCAGAAAAGTGGCGGTGCCTTTGGGGAGCTTGATAAAGTCTTCCTTTTTGACATCTATTTGTGCAAATAAAAACGCCTGGGGAGTCGCATGGGGCCGTATCATGTATTTAAAGTTAGTGTTTAATTCCATTTCTCGAATGGTATACCGTCGGGACTCCCCGGCTTTAATGGCGCATTTGCCCAGATCATAGGTGTCAAACGCATACCCGGCTTCCTGTTGTGGTTCCGGCAAAGATGCGCCTGCTGCCATCTCTGAACTCGCTTGCGGCACCATTGACATGAGGGCATCTTCTGCCATGACACTTTTATGCCTTGTTCTGGAATATTCAATGGACTTTCTGGGCTGAATAACCCAGTCCCTTAACAAAGGCGGTTCCGGACGGGTTACAATCCGGGCGGTGGCAATTTTAAGATCAATGTCTTCCCAATCGCTGCCGGTATTCTGATTGATTTCGGCATACCAGTTGAGTTCGATCTTTGATTTGGCGGGCAGTGCATTAATCGTATAGTTCGGTTTCCAGCTGCAGTTTCTGATGTGATAGGAATAGGTCAGTTCAATTTTCGGCTGAAGCTTGCCGACCAGATAGACATTTACCTGCCAGCGTTTTTTAGCTGCTCCGGTCAGGTCATCGAGCTGTTTTTGGATTTCCTGAATTTTTTCGCCCAGTTCTTCAAGGGATTGGTTGTGCTGGTATATCTCATCATAGGCGATTGTGACGCCTGTTTTTATGGCATTGCCCATTTTTTGTACGGAATCAATCGGTGCAATTTTTTCCGGCTGGTTTTTTGCTTGGGTTTGCCAGAAGGTAATATAGGCGGTATTTGCCTTGATCCGGGTCTCAAATTCCGATTTTTTTTGGTTTAAGTCTTTTAGCTGATTTTTTATCTTTTCAATCTGGTCTGCAACCGGCATCATTTTTTCTTCAATAGTGACCGAGGTGATCTGCAAATCAGATCCAGGGCTGGTATTTACCGACAGGGTTTCTTTTTTCGCATGGATGGGAAGGAAAAAAAACGATGAATACCGATCTCCGTCTGATTGGATGTCAGCAGTATGATGTTCAGTTACTTTCGCATCATTGGGGTAAATGATGGCGGATATGGGTTTGGCAAGAGTCATTGCCGGAAGAATGGATAGGGCGGTGAATATCAGCAGGCAGAACTTCAAGCATGAAATGGATTTTGCTGTCATTTGTTTTCCTTTCAATAAGGGTTGGTGACAGTGCTTTTTAATTGTGACTGATAAAATAACAGATCACGAGAAGGGCTTCAAGAAGGAAAGAAAAATGCTCAAATCCCGAAGTCATTCGGGATTTGAGCATTTAAAAGCATGAAAAGTATCTGAATGGCTAAGTTAAAAGTTTCATATACAAGGCGTAGGGGGTCTTTAGGCCAGAGATAATACAAGTCGTATATCGAAGGACTGAAAAACCACTACAACGCAGTAGATGGGACTGTTAACGACGCCATTTATTTTTTTACCATATTGTCCATTTTATGAGCCGGCATCATAAACGGATAATCATTTTCCGATGAAACTGCCGGGTAGGCATCATCGTCTTCATTTATTTTTTCAAAGATCGAAAGCGTATACGTCTTTGCGCCGGTCAATGTCAGCGTATAAACAGGGTCCGTGAAATCAGCCTTTGTTTTATCGGTAATAAAAGACTCGCATTTAAGATCAGATACATTGTTAAACAGGTTGTTGATGTCTGATTCCTTTACCGGGTTGCCGTCTGCATCCTGCCAGACCAGTTCGGGGGTGATATTTTCCGTGGGTGTCTTTTTTCCATCAGCAGGTTCTGATTCAGAATCGGTTTTTGTTTTAATGGCAACTTCAACAGGTTTTTGCTGCATACTCAATACCAGATTTCCATCTTTGTCTTTGAGCTCAACCTGTTGAATTCCAGATTTTTCAATTTTAAGAACGGTTTTATCCCGCAAGGAATCCTTTGTCTGGTCAAACGTGTTTCTGAAATTATTCCGAGCATGATAAACGCGTTTGTCCTTAGGCAGTTTAATAAATGTGTGCCGGTTTGACGGAGCGGATTTTCCGATATCAAAGGTGCGCACAATGTTACTGTCCGTTTTCGCCTGGATACTGATTTTGTTTTCCGGATCCAGTTCATACCGGGGGTAAGATTCTGCTTCCGATACCATGGCGGTGACTGTCAGGTCTTTGATAACATCCACCATAGGGTCAATTTTGCTTTTGTCCGCCGGGTATTTTTCAGGGTAAATCAGCCACAAATCATCTTTTAGCTTGAGTTCAACAATCTCAAGTCCTTTGGTTATTTTTATGGTAGAAATTTCCGTATTCTCAATTTGCGGGATAACCGGTAATTCATAGTGGGTCCGATCTGTTTTTTGAAATGCCAGATATGCTGCCAGAGCCGCGATGACAATCCCTAAAATAATGTATTCTTTTTTTGATTTCATTTTTTCCCTCTTTTTACTTTTGGAACAGCAACTGAATATTCCTTCGCCGTACACCTCTGCGCCACCATGTGAACAATCCAAGGATAATAATGATCACAGGTAGACCTAAAACATTAAAATATTTTATAATATCTGTAGTCATGATCTCAGTTTCGTCCAGCGGGTTAAACTGCTGGATTTTACTTCGCATGGCAGCAATATCATCCCGGCCGTTTAACGAATCAATAAGATTGAGAATAAATGCGGCATTCGGGGTTCTGCCTTCAGCATCCAGCAGATTGTCTTTTAACATGGCCGAAGAGCCGATAATGCTGATTTTTCCGGGTTTTCCGGCAGGAATAAACGATTCTTTACTTTTAATTTTTGCCATTTCCGGATCTTCTTTCTGAGCCGATGTTTCCGGTCCCGCTTCAGTATCATCCAAAGCTTCCATTTCTTTTTGGGGGATGTCTTTCCCGTTAAAGTAACTGGCAAACTTCCCTTCCAGCAGATACGCTAAAGGATAACTTTTAAACTTGTCATTTTCCTTTGGCGGCTGAATGAACATGGGATTTAGATTGATCCGGCCGGTCATCTCCCAGGCTTGTTCGGAGGATGCGATCAGTTGATATGCGCTGATATCGTTTTTCTTGAGAATTTCATTATCCACAGACACCGGGGAAACATTCAGCGTGATCAGACCCTTGATGTTTTCCATAAAACCCAGGTCTTTATTAATATTTTTGTTTTCAATCATGGGCGCAAAATAGATGTTGCGTTCGCCGCCGCCGGCCTGGGCAGGCATGGTCTGTTTGAAAGAATTCTTATCCATCACATAAGACGGTTTCACCCGGACGCCATAGTGTGCCATGAGTTTTTCCAGGCCGGTGTCCAGCGGTTTGTATGTCGGTCCCATATTAAACTGAAATTGCTGCTGGGGCGGCGGAGGTGTTTCCTTAAATGCATCGGTAAAAATCGCCAGGTTGGTTCCCCGCATCAGTGCCTGGTCAATCTGGTAAAGCTCGTAATCTGTAAATGCTTCCGTGGGCTGGGCAATGATCAGGCAATTTAAGCTTTCCGGCATTCGTTCGTCTTTTAAGTTGACCGGTTTTAATGTGTAATTTTCATTCATCAGCGCCTGGAAATTTCGGAGCTGGTCGTTGGATTGGGGCTGTTGCATCATCATTGCCGGAGCGGCGAGTTTAAGTGTTCCGTGATCAGCCAGGTAGCCAATGTCTTCATTGATTCCGATCAGTGTTTCAATGTTTTCATTGATGATTTCTTCTAAGTTGTCCATGTCAATGAGTTCATACCGTGTACCGATAATGGGTATTCTCATGATATTGAGCAACTGAACATAGGTTCTTTCATTACCATATTCAACGCTTAAGCCGATGGCGCCTCGTCCGGCGGTGATGTTCTTTTCCGGGAGATCCGGCCACTGGAGTACCCGGATATCGTATTCTTCAATTAAAGAATCAATTTTGTCGGTTGCCGGATCAATATATTCATATGTCAGCTGGCCGTAGTTGCTGTCATTGAGTTTTTCTACGGTTTCTTTAACAGACGAAGGCAGTTGCGGTAGTTCATCGATGCCGATAACCGGTGCGACGTTTTTGACTGATGAGGACATGATCAGCTTGATGGTCACTTTTTCCGGAAGACTGGCCAGAGTGCTGATTTTGTTATTCAGTTTCTGGATCGTTGTGGTCAGCTTGTATTCAAGGCCGTCTGTGGAGGTAATGGCCGGGATCTGTTCAATAATATCGCCCTGGATCATTACCATGCCCATATAGGCTTTTTTGAATTTCATCTCATCTTTTTCAATCATGCGGATTTCAACCGGATTGATGCCGTAGTTTTCAGCCAGTTTCCGGTTTTCCATGGCTTTATCGGTTGTCCCTTCTTCCTGGGGACTGACATCATAGAATCGGTAATTAAAATATTTATTGGCGGAAATGGCATATTCTTCCAGAAGATCCATCAAATAGCGTTTGGTGCTGTTATGGGGAGCCGGAAGGTTTTCAGTGAAAAACACATTGATGGTCAGCGGTTCAGAGAGCTTTTCAACAGCAGTTTTGCTGGCCTCGGATAATGAATAAATTTTGTTTTCCGTCAGATCAGCTCTGAAAAAAAGGGTTTTGCCGGCAAGATTGATCAAAATAATGACCACGGCGTAAATTAAAAATTTTATATAGGTATCTGCTTGAAATTTGCCTTTCATTTTTAACTCCTTATTCTTTTTTCTGAAGCGCCAGATAAGTGCTGTAGAGACTGATGAAAATGACACTGATAAAATAGATCAGGTCCCGTGAATCGATGATGCCTCTGGCAACGTTTCGAAAATGAAAATCTGCGCCCAGATACTCGACAATGTTTAAAATGGATTCTGGAAAGAAAAAGAGCATTTTATCGATTAAGGTGAGCACGAAACAGATGGCGGCACCCAGTATAAAGGCGATAATCTGGTTGTGGGTAAGGGCTGATGCAAAAACACCGATGGCGGAAAAGGCCCCGCCGAGCAGCAGTGCGCCGATGTATCCGCCGATAACCGGCCCCCAGTCCAGATCGCCGATAAAAGCAATGGAAATCGGATACGCTAATGTCGGCAGCAGCATGGCACCGGTCATGATAAAACCGGCGGCGAATTTGCCGAAAATAATATCGGAAAATGTCACCGGCATGGTCAGCAGAATTTCATAGGAACCCATGTTCAGCTCTTCTGCAAACAATCGCATGGTAATCGCCGGAATCACAAATGCAAAGATAATGGGCAGCAGCGAGAAAAACGCCCGCATATTGGCCTGGTCATAGAGGAAAAAGGTGGAAAAGAAAAACCACCCGGTGATGATCAGGAAAATCGAGATCACGATATACGCAATCGGGGAAATGAAATAATCTTTCAATTCTTTTTTTAAAATATGGGTAAATTGCCACATGTTAAATACTCCTTAGTTAATTTGCCGTGTCAGATCCCTGAATATCGACTCAAGGGTTTTTGCTTCCTGAAGAAATTCAATGATTACCCAGTCTGTGGCTTTGATTGCTCTATAAATTTTTTCTCTTAAATCCTCAGTCGAATTGCTGTAAGCCTTTATGTTTAAAACACCGTCATCGGTTAAGCTGATTTGTTCAACCTGGTTAATTCCTTCAATGGCGGTTAATGTTTTTTGTACGGATTCGGTTTCCGCATTCAGCAGGGACAATTGGATGATGGTTTTCTGATCCGCTGCCTGTTTGAGATCTGCAGTGTTCCCATCTGCCACGATTTTTCCCCGGTTGATAATTACGATCCGGTCGCAGGTGGCTTCTGCTTCGCTCAGGATATGTGTTGAGAAAATAACGGTTTTTTCCTGTCCGATTTTTTTGATGATATGTCTGATTTCGACAATCTGGTTGGGGTCCAGTCCCTGGGTGGGTTCGTCTAAAATAAGGATTTCCGGGTCATTCATCATGGCGTGCGCCAGACCGACCCGCTGGTTCAGACCTTTTGAAAGTTCATTGATGGCCTTGTGCATGATGTGATTAAGACCACACAGGTCCGCGAGGTAACGCAATCGGGGATGTCGGTCACTGGGTTTGATTCCTTTGATTTTGGAAACGTATTCTAAGTAATCATAAACCAGCATGTCCTTATAAAAGGGGGAAGACTCCGGCAGGTAACCGATCATTTGCTTGATTTCCAGCGGGTTGTCTTCAATATTGTAATCATTTACCTGGATAGTTCCGGAACTGGGTTTGAAATAACCGGTGAGCATTTTTAATGTGGTGGTTTTACCGGCGCCATTGGGACCTAAAAGCCCCAGAATCTCTCCTTTGTTGATTTCAATATTCAGCTGATCCACTGCGCAAAAGCTGTCATAATACTTAGTCAGATTTTCAACATGAATCATTTCATTCACCTCTTATTTATTATTATAAACTATTATCAGCCAATATTAATTTTGGTATAATGAACTCAAATAAACAATTAAGTCAAAAACAGTGAATCGGCACGTTATATTTCCGTAGGGATAAGCCTTTGAAGTTAAACAATAAACTGAAATTATTTGAGCCTGCTAAAAGCCGGTTTTTTTGGCCTTGATCATCGTTTCGGCCAAAGCAGGTTTGTCATTCCCGAATGTTTCTATCGGGAATCCAGTTATGTGCTATTCCGAACATAGATTCCGGCTAAGCTTGTCCTCGAATGTT
>JAQIBZ010000446.1 GCA_027858815.1 Desulfobacteraceae bacterium | reverse complement strand
GATGCTTCAGGTCATTTGCCTCCGCATGGGGCATGTACGATGGTTCGGACGCGTATGCTCAAGGCCGTTGGCGGATACTCAGAAGATGTAAACGCCCAGGATGGCTGGGAGCTATGGTTTAAATTTGTTAATCGGGTCAAGGTAGCAAGTCTGGAGGCGCCTTTATTTTATTACCGTCAGCATGATCAATCACTAAGTCGCGATTCTGGTAAGCTATTGGCTGCACGAGCAAATATTATCGCGAAAACCCGGTCAAAGCTTGAGGGAAGTTATGTCCCTTCATGTTTGGCCGTAATCCCTATCAGAGAATCTTATCCTGGTTTTGAAGGCGTGCCCTTTAGAATGATAGGTAAAAAGAGCTTGCTTCATCGCGCTTTTGAGTCAGCGCAAGGTGCTAAGGGTGTTACAGAAGTCGCAGTAACTTCTAATAGTAATAAAGTATTGGAGTTTTCGCGTGAACTCTCTGAATCGAAAAAGGTGAAAAGACATATGGCGGTCCATCGGCCAAAAGAATTGTCCGGATCCCACATTCGACTCCGTGATATCCTGCTTCACGCCAGCGAGGCATATAGAGATAAATACAAAAGTTATCCGGACATAGTTTTATTTTTAAGTTTGCACGCTCCATTGCGTAAAGCAGAACATGTGGATAGTGCCATTGATGTACTACGTGTCAATGCCTGCGACTCAGTGGTTTCAGTATTGAAGGAACGTGAGCCGGTATTTGTTCATGAGCGTAATGGCCTGAAACTTCTCAATCCTGGAAGGTTTGACGGTCTCATGTATGAGCGGGAAACAATATACCGATTTAACGGAGCCGTAATAGCTGTCTGGTGGGAAGTTCTCAAGGACTCTGACCTGTTTGGAGAGAATATCGGGTATGTTCGGATGGGACATGAAGATAGCGTGCAAGTCAAAAATTTACAAGATATGAGAAAGCTACAGTTAATGTTAAACAAGGATTCCCTTCAGGAAGATGACGCTTCATAACAAACATTCCATTTTAGTGATTGGTTTTTATGGTATCGTCAAAGACCATGATTTAGAATATATTTTTGGTAAAGATTCTATCAGGATTCCTTTCAAAGACAGAAAAAAATTTATTTTCAAGGCAAAATGGCCTGAAGATTGGAATAGTTCGGGATATTTAGAATTATCTGAGGCCCAGTTATCAGAAATCTATCATTTATTTGTGAAAACGATATCACGGTTTAATGTCTATTCCGGTTGGGATTTAAATACCATTGATGTTCATTTTTATGAAATTCTGATTCATGCTTATAATTTTTTAAAAAGCAATAATATTCGAATGATAATATTTCAGGATCCTCCTCACACGGCCTGGGAAGTGATCATTTATATATTGTCGAAAATAAATAAATTAAAGACAATTATATGTCGGCAAAGCTTACTTTTAGATGGCTTTTTTGCTATGCATACTTTAGGCGGATTTAATAATTACATTCCTTCAGATAAAAAATATAACCTGCCGGAAAATTGGTTTTCATATAATTATGAAAACCTTGATTTGTTCTATATGAAACAAATCAAACCAAATCGAAATATATATCAATGGTTTCTATCTGATCTGGTTTCTTCTGTATATAATGGATGGTTAACCAGGAAGCCAAAATATTTTAAAAGTTTGATGAGTATAGTCAATGATATTAAATTGTTTTTTGACTTTAGGCATGAAAATAAAATCAAAAATTTATCACTCAAGGAGTTGCCAAACTATTTTGTATATGTACCTCTTCATCTACAGCCGGAAATGACTACTTCTACATTAGGCGGGAAATATTACAATCAACTTTTTATGGTCTATCAATTGCGTGCTATTGTACCTCATAATATTCCAATCGTTATTAAAGAGAATCCTAAACAATGGATACATGGCCGTGGTATCGGGTTTTATAGTAAATTAAGAAAAATTGATAATGTGTTTTTTGCAGAAAAACAGATTGATTCATTAGAAATGATTCGCAAGTCTGTGTGTACTGCAACTATAACGGGAACAGCCGGCTGGGAAACTCTGAAGGCTGGGAAACCAGTGATTTATTTTGGATATCCATGGTATTCCCATATCTATGGTGCATTTGCAGCAGAAAAAAATATTTTTGAGAGAATTCAAAATTTTATACCTGACGAGAGTAAATATAGAGAAACCCTTGAATCATTAGCGTATAAAATATTTAAGGGTGCGGTAATCAATGCCCACCGTTATCGGGTTGCTGATCTTTCTTATTCAAAAAATTTACAATTATTAAAGAGCAGTTTTAATTATTTGATAAATTCTTAATCTTCAGATGTTTTTAAATATAATTCCGGGTAAGGATGGAAGAATCTGGATGGTGCAATATGGAAGCAGTTTCAGCATCAATGCATAAGCAAAAAATTTTTTGCATTGGTCTTCCAAAAACAGGGACAACCACTTTAGGGGAAAGCCTACAATTACTTGGTTATCAGAAAGCTCCATATGATAATACGTTAATAGATCAAGTCGCACAGAGAAACAACTCAGGTATTAAAACCCAAATACAAAAATACGATTGTTTTGAAGACTGGCCATGGCCTCTTGTTTTTCGTAAAGTACATCAAATCTTACCAAACGGATGTTTTATATTAACTTTAAGAAAAAATGAGCAAACATGGTTGGAAAGTATACAAAAACATATCAAAAGAAATCCTAATGCCCGCAGTAAAAGACTTCGGCAGGTATTTTATGGCTCATCAGACCCCTGGAATGATTCCGATCATTACAAACAATTCTATTTAAATCATAAAATTGAAGTCATGAATTATTTCTCAAATCATTCGAATTCTTTACTAATCGTATGTTGGGAGAATGGGGACGGTTGGGAGAAATTGTGTTCTTTCCTTGACAAGCAGGTACCTGAAGGCATTCCATTTCCTCATGTCAACAGTGCAAAATCCAAGGAAAAATTTAGTGCAAATTTAAAAAGGCGCTTAAAGTTTTTAAAAAAACAAATAAATTCATTAGGCCTTAGGTAGTCAATTAAACCATCAAAATTATATCTGTGGGACTGCGAGACCAAGAAATGAGACAATCGAGAATACTGTTTTGCTTGTTAGGGGACCAGAGTAAGGCAAGTTCTCGGGTTCGCGGTTACTGGATGGCAGAAGAACAAGAGAAACTGGGAATGCGATGCAGCATCGTTGCCGGAGATAACCGTTCGGCATTGCTGCGAAGTTTGGCAAAATTGCCGGCCCATGATATCATTTATTTCCAAAAAAATTGTTCCAAGTGGCATGTCCGTTTGATGGCAATTGCAAATGCTTTAGGCAAAAAGACATTGTATGATTTGGACGATGTCCCTTCCCGAATCAACAGTCCAATCACTTTGCAAAATGCCAGTAAAATGATGACACTGTCTTCCGCTGTAATTGTCGGCAGTCAAGCACTGTTGGATTACAGCAGGGAATACCAGCCGAATTCTTTTTTCTTGCCGACCAGTATCAAGCTTGAGAATTATGTTCCCATTGAAAAGGTCGAGTTCCGGGGATCTGTCTGTCTGGGGTGGATAGGCAATGGTGCACATTACGCCAATGACCTAATCGAAATCCTTTCAGATCCTTTGAAAATTATTGGATCGCAACAAAGAGTGCGTTTGAAAATTGTGGGAGCATGCGGTAACAAACAACTTTATGAAGCTTTTTCAGATATTCCAGGGGTCGAAACCGTTTTCGTTGATCAAATTTGCTGGAGTGATCCTGTGGCTGTTCAAAACCATCTGGCGGAGTTCGATATCGGCCTTTACCCGGTTTTTGATAATGAATTCAATCGTCACAAGTGCGGATTTAAGGCTCTAGAATACATGGCAATGCAGATACCTGTGATCACCAGTCCTGTGGGGGGGAATAAGGATATTGTTGCTGAAGGAATAGATGGATATCACGCGAATGATAAAAATGAGTGGGTTGGTGCTCTTGAAAAATTAATAACTGACCCGGAGCAGCGAAAAAAATTTGGACAAGCCGGCAGGCGAAAAATAAAAACACAATATAGCATATCAGAATCTGCAAGAAAATTAGCCGGGATCATTGACGCTCTTGTTGAAGCCAAGAACAGTGATAATGTATTTGAGTAAGAACTATTATAAATGAAGTATGTTGTGTGAGGGATTTGATTTTTGAACAATATCATTATTGCCTTTGGTTCCGTGCCTAAAGACGGGGGAACCTTCACATTTTACAGAACAATCCGGCCTAAGCTTCTTGAATATGGCATTGATATGAGATGTGTGTCAGTCGGAAAAGCGGAAGGTGATTTGATTGAAGATGCCTTCGTGGATGACGGTTGTGTTCTCTTAGCGGAAACCACAACAGATATAAAGAAACAGGCAACTATTTTTGCTGATTGGTGTGAAAAGATCGGCGTTGATATAGTTTTTGCTATTAATTCGGTTGCTATATTGTCGGCACTTCCCCATCTGCCTGAAAAAATCAGAGTCATGGCGAGGTGTGCCAATGCCTTTGATCATGGTTATAAAATTACAATTTCCTGTCATAAAAGATTAATGCGAATTGTAACTACCGCACCACGCCATGGCCGAGATTTGATTAAAAAATATGGTGTTCAGGAAGATCGTATTCACATGATCCCGAATGGCATTGATTACTCGTTGTTTAAGGATGTCGCACGAAAACGGAGAGGTCAAGAGACTGTTTTACGTTTAGGGTTTTTGGGTCGCCTGGAGCATAACCAGAAAGGTGTACTCTTTCTGCCGAACATAC
>JAQIBZ010000430.1 GCA_027858815.1 Desulfobacteraceae bacterium | reverse complement strand
TTTAATTTCATTTTCAAAAGTTTTTATCTTTTCTCCGATTTCTTTTATTTCTCTTTCTTTTTCACCTTTTTCTTCTGATTTTTGAGCAAGCTCCCTTTTTGTATCTTCAAATTCTTCCTTTTCCTGTTGTGATAAACCTGGAATATCATCCAAACGGAGATTAATCTCCACAACTCTCTTTTTATTACGATTCATCTTTTTTAGGGCTTCAGTCAGCATATTTTTTCTGTCATCCACACTCAAATAAGGCATTAGAATGTCGGAAATTTGACCAGCCCTCCTTTTATCAATATAAAAAAGAGATTTATGCCTATCATGAATAGGCCTGTATGCTTCAAGAAGTTGAATCAGTCTTTTCTTATAAAAATCAGTTTGATATATAGATAGGCTTGGATCTGAAAAAGGCGGACTGTCAAACAAAATGACCGGCAAAGTTTTAATAAAGCTATTGATCAAATCAGATTGAGTTCCCATATCACTTTCCAAAATAGCTTTATTAAGACCTACAACTTTTCTTATTATTTCTGTGTTAAATAGCAGGGGGGTATCTTCGGTCAGGATATCTGCAATACGTAATGTTAAGTCTTCAATTTCTTTTTTAATAACCACCTGTTCTTCTTTTAATTTTTTTTCATCTCCGATCTGAGAATTTTCCCTTAGCCGATCAAGCCGATTGCTGACCTGTTCAATCTCATCTTCAAGGTCTGAAATTTTGTCTTCCAAAAAAGATTTGTTTTCATTGTTTTCAGCAATTGATGATTTGTTTCCAGTAAGTTCATTTTGCTTTTCCTGAAGTCTGGCTTTTTCTTTTTCCACCATTGCGGCTTTTCTCCAGCCAGACTCAGCTTTACCAATATATTCACGGGCAGTTTCAATTTGAGAAATATTAAGAAGTCTTTCCATGTGTTTTTGAAGATTATTCTGACTGATATCGATCATTTTATGAATTTGTTCACTGTCAAAATAAAAAAACGGAATATAATCCTGGGGTAATCTTTCATCAAGAAATTCCTGGGCCAGACTTCCTTCAATAGCCGATTTCATGAAACTCGATGTTATTTTCAGATATTCCTGGCAATCATGGTCCCCAGACATCACCCATTCTCGTATTGCTACAACCAGACCCGCTTCCTCTTCCCATTCAATTTGAATATAAAACTTTTTTTGGCCTTCTTTTCTAGCTTTCCTGTTAAATACCCCTGCCCATAAACCCTGAAATCCCAAAAGATAATTCGTTGTTGTTATTCTTTTCACCGAGCCGGGAATTCTGGATCGCAGTTCCTCGCTCGACCCTGAAAATAAAAGTTTGATACTGTTTATAAAACTTGTTTTTCCATGTCCATTTCGACCCGTAATAATAATAATATTCTTTTCTTCTTTTGGATCATTTAATTTAAAGACAATTTGACCATAATAAGAAAATAGGTTGTTTAATGTAATAGTTTTAAAGATCATGGTCATCCTGTGTTTGAGCATTTAATGCGGCTGTTTCAATCACATTGGCGATTTCTCTTTTAAGATTGGCTTGTGCACCATAAACATCCAAAGACGCATATTTCTTTGTAACCAGATAAAGAATATTTTTAATCAGTTCCGGTTGCAATTCCATGCTGGCAATGAGATCATCCATAATTTCATGGTCCCCTGGAGAAAGATTGAAATTGTTCATTTTTTTGATGTCCCTCCCATACTGGTTCGCAACCTGAATAGCTGATTCTTCTAAATCAAATTCTTTTTGCCATTGATGTTGAATGTAACGAATTTCTTCATCAGAAATTAATATCCGTCCAACCTTTTTTTCTGCCTCCAAAAGCAAACTAAATATTTTTTTACGAGCAGATTCATTAAAAGGGCCTGGTCCATCTGAACCGTCACGTCTGACTCGACTTCTCATGTCCGAATTTTCACGAGCTTCCTTCAGCCAGTCACGAAAAACGTTAAGAGGTTGCATCCACTCTTCACCGGTTCTTATAAATCCCTGCATAGAGAGATCTTTTTTTACCACAGTACAAGTCCAACAACCAAAACGACTCCCTCCGCAAGATGGAGATATCAAATCAAGGATCAAATGGCATTCGTCACCACTTGCCTGTCGATATAAATTCACCATAGAATCATGACTATCATCCCAGGGAGGCGGGGTATCCTGAAGAAAGGCCCAAACTTGATCAGTAGTCCAGTCGGAAATCGGACTACAAACAAGGGCATCGGGTATTTCATGATGGGGATTTAAACCTTTTGAACTGTATTCTCTGGCCTCCATACGATTTTTTCGACTAATGCTTTCATCCTTTCGTGTTCCCAAAAGAAGGATAACACTGCTATGATCCCGGACGATTTTTTCTATAGCCTTTCGGGAAGGCCTTATTTTTAAATAACTTGTACACCACCTGAACCAACGTGTCGGCGAGGGATATCCTTTTCCAATTAATTTGCACCAAAAGCTGTCTTCTACTTCGGGCTTTACTTTGATGATCTTAATCGGCAATTCTTTTTTAACAATATCCCATTGAATAAGTTGCAGGATTTTATCAATATAGTCTTCGATTATAGGTGGTTCCACCTGAGTATCTGATATTAAAACATAAACAGGTTTATGTTGACCTGGTTCAAGGGATTCGATCATCTCATAAACCAGCTGTAAAACCAATGTAGAGTCTTTCCCACCTGAAAATGCGATGACCCATGGGCGACGATCAGAAAAATATATTTTCCGGATATGATCTCTTGTACTGTCGAATAATATGTCTTCTTTATAATTTATTTTTAAATTCATAAAAGCTCAAAGGTTTCAATCTCTAATGGGTTAGTAGGTTAGTAGGTTATATCTGAATCAACAAAGTCAACGTCGACGTCGACTAATTTACATCGAATCTTGCATCTTTTTTAATGCGAGAAAAATAAGATAGCGCAATCTATCAAAAGAAGTAGGCAACGCTTGATTTATTAATTATTTTGGCCCCCTCTTTATGGAAAGATGTTTATCAGAAAATCCCCCCAATTGGAAGAATCAATTAAAACAACTTTATTTTTTCAGACATATAACCAAATATAAAATTTTGTCTTGTAATATAGCGCATTAACACATAGCTAATTTCCGAAAAAGAATAACCCCCCCTATGGGATTCAAAGAGACACCATGCAAAATTGATTTGAATCATATTTTCCCCCAAAAAATCAATTCAACCACCCCAGCACCAGACTTCTCTGCTTAAACGCGGCCCGGTGGAAAAAGGCCCATCTGGATGTTTCAAATCCTTTTTTTCCGGTCAGGCGGACAGCATGATTCCTGAACATTGACCGGGACATGTCATCCCAGTCCACGTTACCTTTAACCGCCTGCTTCCGCCAAAGGTGTTTATCGTATTCTGGTGCGCCGGTATAATCCTGCCAGCGGCGGCAGCGGCGTTCAAGACTGCCTTTTTCCGAAAAAAGATCAGCCATGATTTTATAATCATCCGGAAAATCGCGGTACAGCATTTTCGGCTGGGCATCCGGTGATTTAATTTTAGCTGCGGATAAAAACTGATAGATAAGGACAGCACCTTTTAAGCACCCGTCTGCATTTTATGGTGCATGGAATGCACCCTACGGTCAATGCATCATTCCTCAGGAGTTATTCGCCTTGCCAATTTTAAGAATGGTGACGCTTTTTTCTTTGCCCTCCGAATTGGTTTTAAATATTTTTCAATTTATGGTGCATAAAATGCACCCTAATCTGGATTCCTGCATTCGTAAAAATGACATAACGTCTGAATGAGAAAATCCGGCTGTGCAATCGTTTTTGATAACGAAATAGCCAGCATGCCACTCATTGCCATTTCACGATCTTTTCCCTGGCTTTCATCCCTTCGACCCATTGCCGGGGAATCGCTTCCATGCCCAGATGGGCACCCAGAACCATCCCGACCAAGGCGCTGCGGGCTGCGCTGTCTCCGCCGGCCATAACACATTGCACAAGGGCTTCTTTTAAGTTGGTTTCATACTTGGCGATGAGATGCACCACTCCCGGAAACATCTCGCCGGTGTGGCAGCTTTGCCCAAAATTGCCGATGGCCTCAATGCTTTCGTGTTCTATTGTTGCCAGTCCTTTCTGAAGCCAGGCCGACACCATGGAAATATCAAAATAATCTTGTGCCACAGACTTCATGGCCTCAATCGGGGCTGCCCCCTTAAGCACTGCCTGGGTCACACGGGCAAAATACTCCGCTGATTCGACGGTGGCCGGGTCGGTGTGGGTCATACGGGTCTGGACAATGGCATTCTTGGCAAGGGTTTCAGGATTATCACGATAGATACAGACCAAAGGCGCGATCCGGGCGGCCCCGGCCATATCGTCTGAACGGGAACCTGCGTTTTCGGGCGGCTTGCCCGCCTGATAGTTGGCAAGGGTGTTTTTGGTGGCACCGTCGACATAGCCGTCGTAACCGTCAAACAGTTTCTGCCAGCGAGACGAGAAGTCCGCAAGATCAAAGCTGCCTGTTTCCGCAATTGATTCCAGCAATATGAGCATCTGATCACCGTAATGGGTGAATTCGCCCTTGTCCCGGGCCGGATGATACGAATCAGGAGAAGGCTTTAGCAGGGATTCCACCCGCCCGAACTGTGATTCGATGGATTTTGGATCAGAAATCCAGTGAACGCCCAGGGCCAGCGAATCTGCTGCAAATGATGCCATGACCATTGCTTTTGCTTTATCTTCCATCATGGCATTTTGCCACCCGCCTCTATGATAAAGCAACGCATGGCAAAGTGTGGGGCTTCATCTGAACCGATCAATACATGGTCCAACGTATTATTGACGGCAGGGAGGTTTT
>JAQIBZ010000410.1 GCA_027858815.1 Desulfobacteraceae bacterium | reverse complement strand
GGTTTGTATTTCGGAACCACTGAATTTGTCAACAAAATGAAAAAGGCCCATTTACCGGATACCCCGCATAAAGAATAGCCCCAGCAGCGGGATATCTTTCGTTCCGCAGATCCTCGCATCTTTATTAAAAAAGCGGCTGCTCTACTTGATTGCGATCCGGATGAATTCATTGCATCCGGAAGAATGTATGGGACGGATAGAATAAACAGGGATTTATTGATGTATTTAATCTGGGAATATGGTGTGTACACAAACGAGGAAATCGGCAACCTGTTCCATGTCACTTATTCTTCTGTGAGCAGAAATGTTTCGTCTTTCAGAGTAAAATTGAGTGATGATAAAATATTGAAAAGATTATATAATAAGATTAAATCACAAATCAAGATGTGACACCATATGTCATGTTGATGAACTGTCCCCCGGACTTTCAGCTATTGTAAAAATATAAAATCACAAAGTTGCCGGTAACAACTTACACGAAAAATTTCTATCGCCGTCTATGGGATTTGACTTTACCGTCTAATTGAATTTAACGCCATCTTATGATGGTGTTAAAACAACTATATTCCGACTGCAATACTTCATTGATTGCGTGAGTTTATGCATATAGAAGATTTTTTTTGGCAGATTTTCGTACACTATTTACTTTTGTACATTAATCGTGTACAACAATAAAAAATGTACAAGATGACTCGTGGAGGCCAAAAGTAATGGAAACAAAAAAAAATATCAATCATCGAGCGGATAAAGCAATGGAAATTCTTGATGCTGCGAAATTGGCATTTGAAGAGATCATTGGATGCAAAATGCAGATTATGGAGGCTGCACCGGAAGGGGACAAACAAACGGATGCCTTATTACAGATCAATACACCTGAAGGTACGACAAAAAAGTATTTTGTTGAAATAAAAGCAACGATTACAAAAGCGACACTGGGCTATGCGACGGAACGGATCCGTTGTTTTGAAAATCCGGCGATACTGGTTACCCGGCATGTCACCCCTCAAATGGCCGAGCGACTGAAAACCATGGACATTGCCTTTATTGATATGGCGGGAAATGGGTATATTAATGATCCGCCAATATTTATTTATGTTACCGGCAATAAAAGAAGGGATATGCCAGCAAAAAATATAACCGGCCGGGCGTTTCGGCCCACCGGACTCAAGGTCGTTTTTGCCCTGCTGTGTCAGCCGGAAATTGTGGCAGCGCCTTACCGGGATATTGTAAAGGCGACCAACGTTGCCCAGGGAACTGTGGGCTGGGTCATGGCCGATTTAAAACGACAGAATTTTTTGGTAGATAGAGGAAAACACGGCCGCAAGCTTGTCAATGGGGCAAAACTTCTGGATACATGGGTTGAAATGTATGCAAGAGAACTCCGCCCCAGATTGTTTATCGACAAATATAAAACAAAAAAAAACGATTGGTGGAAAAATATCGACTGGCGGCAAACAACCGTACGATTAGGGGCAGAATCGGCCGCCGCTGTTTTAACAGACTATCTGAAGCCCGAAACCATCACTGTTTATGTTCCTGAAGCAATCAATCAGTTTCTTTTAATGCATCACTTGGAAAAAGATCCGAATGGGAATGTCGAATTATTTCAAAAATTCTGGGATTTTGACTATCCCTGGGACTATGGAGGGATTGCCCCGCCGCTGCTCGTCTATGCGGACCTGATGGCAACAGGAAATGATAGAAATATTGAAACGGCAAGAATAATTCATGACAAATTCATCCGTCGACTTATCGAAAAACTGTGATCAGTTAACAATCGAATGTCTGAAAGAGATCCGTGATCAGGCAAACAAACTGAATATGGATTTCTTTGTGGTGGGGGCCCTGGTCCGTATTCTGATACTGGAGCAGTATTATAATATACCAATAGGCGTGGCGACGCTTGATATTGATATCGGAATCACCGTTCTTGACTGGAACCATTATGAAAAATTAAGAAGTGCCCTGATCAATGCCAAATCTTTTACGCCAGATCCCAAAGTATATCATCGCCTGTGGTTCAAAGATAAATATCCGTTGGATTTAATCCCGTTCGGGGCAGTGGAAACATCGGAGGGGTTGATTCGATGGCCACCGGATCAAGCTATTGAAATGAATGTTACCGGTTTTCAGGATGCGTTAAATGGTACACTCCTTGTGCATTTGTCCGATAATCTGGATGCCCGTTTTGTTTCTTTGCCCGGGATGGCGATTTTAAAATTAATTGCATGGCGTGAACGGCATAATGAATTTCCCGCAAAAGATGCCATTGATATTGCCACCCTTTTAAAATATTACCCGGACGCTGGAAATGATGAACGAATGTTTGAGCAGCATGCTGATTTAATGGAAGCATCGGATTTTGACTATGAAATGGCAGGAGCAAGACTGCTTGGTCGTGATATCTCGAAAATCATGAGCCCGCAAACAGCAAAAACAATATTGGAAATTTTGGACCTTCATACGGATCCGTCCGCAAATGATCGTCTGGTTCAGGCAGTAGCACGCTGGCTGCCGGATAGAAATTATGAAACCGCCCTAAAATTATTAAAAAACCTTAAAACCGGGATACTGGATCAATAAATATAAATATGAATACTTCACAATTCGGGGGACTTTTTACGAGTTCATCTTGATTGACTTTAAAATGAAAATGGTTCCGGGTAAAATGAAAATGGTTCCGGGTCTTGAAATGTGAGTTGTATCCGAAAATGATCATCCAAACAATTGGCGGTTAAATTGATTTTTTTAACCGTCGTTTTCTTTTTCTAAGAAATATGACATAGTCTCAATCACTCTTCATCAACGACCGGAAGTGCACAGATTATAAGGAGAAATAGTTTGTACAATTTGTCAACAACGTTCACGATTACAAAATGTTAGCTTGGCCAGGCCCCTTTTCCGGTTTTAATAATAAACGTTAATTGGACAATGCAGTAACCAGCAACCCCATTTCACATAAATAAAAAAATCATATCATGTCCCAATTTAAAATAGTTTCAGAAATGACCCCCAAAGGCGATCAGCCGGAAGCCATTCAGTCTTTAAGCAATGGTATTAAAGAAGGGAAAAAAAACCAGGTGCTTCTCGGTGTTACCGGATCCGGTAAAACGTTTACAATGGCCAATATCATTGAGAAAGTCCAGAAGCCGACGCTGGTGCTGGCTCCGAACAAAACGCTGGCTGCTCAGCTCTATAATGAATTTAAAACCCTGTTTCCGGATAACTCGGTGGAGTATTTTGTCAGTTATTATGATTACTATCAGCCGGAGGCATATATTCCGGTTTCAGATACCTATATCCAGAAGGATTCCTCCATTAATGAAATGATTGATAAAATGAGGCATTCGTCGACCCGATCCGTTTTATGCGGGCCGGATGTTATTGTGGTTGCCAGTGTTTCTTGTATTTTCGGTTTAGGTGCCCCGGAAGATTACATTGCTATGCGTCTGGAGCTGGAAATTGACATGGCGTATTCAAGGGATCAATTGTTGTCCCGCCTGGTTGATATTCAGTATGAACGCAATGATACGGATTTTTACCGGGGTATTTTTCGCGTGAGGGGAGATCGGGTAGAAATTTTTCCGGCTTATGAAGAAAACACGGCGGTCCGTATTGAATTTTTTGGCGATACGATTGACGGATTATCAGAAATTGATCCGCTGACCGGAAATAAGAAGAAGTCGCTGAATCGATTGGTCCTCTATCCGGCAAGTCATTATGTGACGCAGGAGCGGACGCGTAAGAGGGTTATTGAAGTGGTTAACGAAGAATTAAAAGACCGCATTGATTATTTTTTAAATGAAAGAAAATTCATTGAAGCCCAGCGCATTGAAGAACGGACCAATTTTGATCTGGAAATGATTTCCGAGATCGGTTACTGCAATGGTATTGAGAATTATTCAAGACACCTCACGGGTCGAAAGGCTGGAGAGCCGCCGCCGACGCTACTGGATTATTTTCCGGAAGATTATCTGATATTTGTTGATGAGAGCCATATTGCGCTTCCGCAGGTACGGGGGATGTATAAGGGTGACCGGTCCCGTAAGGAAACGTTAATTGGATTTGGATTCAGACTGCCGTCAGCACTTGATAATCGTCCGTTACGGTTTGACGAATTCAAATCTCGTATTTCTCAGATAATTTATGTATCAGCTACACCAGCTGATTATGAAGTTGAAATCAGTGATGGTGCCATTGTCGAACAGATTGTCCGGCCGACCGGTTTAATTGATCCAATCATTGAATTTCGGGATGCAAAAAAACAGGTGGATGATTTATTTGAAGAGATTCAGCTTCGAATAGAAAAAAAGGAACGGGTTCTTGTAACGACACTGACTAAACGGATGGCGGAAGATTTAACGGATTATTACTCTGAACTCGGCATCGCGGTTCGATATCTTCATTCAGACATTAAAACACTCGAGCGGCTTGAGATTATCCAGGATCTGCGGACAGGCGAGTTTGATGTCCTGGTTGGCATCAATCTTTTACGTGAAGGTCTGGATATTCCCGAAGTCTCTTTAGTTGCCATTCTTGATGCAGACAAAGAAGGATTTCTCCGCTCTGCACGTTCTTTGATACAGATTTGCGGCCGTGCATCACGAAATATTAACGGCAAAGTCCTTATGTATGCAGAGGGCGTCACACCTTCCATGCAGATGGCGGTTGATGAAACTATGCGCCGCCGAAAAATTCAGGAAAAATACAATTGTGATCACAATATTACACCGATGACGATTAAAAAAGAAATTACTGCAGGATTAATTTCATCATTTTATCCTCAATCAGATACCCAGCGATATCAGGTAGAGGAAAAAATTTCAGATTATACATCATACGAAAGCCTGGAAACACAGATCAAATCTCTTGAAAAGCAAATGAATGCCGCAGCAAAGGAACTTCAGTTTGAAAAAGCCGCCGAACTCAGAGATCGTATCAGAGAAATGAAAAAATTAATTATTTTTGATTTTGAAGTAAAACCTTAATGCCTAAGTTTTTCAATGGATAATCCTTTTGCCGAAAAATTGATTTCAGTCTCATCAGGGCCAGGGGTATACCTGATGAAAGACAATAACGGGAAAGTGATTTATGTCGGAAAAGCAGCTAATCTGAAAAAGCGGCTGGCTTCCTATTTTGTCCGTAAAACACATCCGGATTTAAAAACTGGCATTCTGGTTAAAAAAATATACTCTTTTGACACGATTGTTACGGCTTCGGAAAAAGAAGCTCTGATACTTGAATCCACCCTGATTAAACGTTATAATGCCCGTTATAATGTTATTTTAAAAGATGACAAGCGGTATCCTTCGATTCGCCTTGCAGTTAAAAACGATTATCCCTGCCTGCAGATTGTCAGAAAAGTGAAAAATGATGATGCGGTTTATTTCGGGCCATTTGCCTCTTCCGGTGCTGTGCATCATACATTAAAGCTGATAAATAGAACCTTTAAACTTCGCAAGTGTATTTCCGAACAAGTCAAACCCCGATCCCGACCATGTCTGAACTTTCAGATGGGGTTATGCCTTGCCCCCTGCTGTTATGATGTGGATAAACAGGTCTATAATAAAATCGTCAATGAAGTTCGTATGTTTTTAAACGGTCAGATCCATGAACTGGTAAAAACGCTCAAGAATGAAATGCTTTCAGCCGCCCATAACGAAGAATTTGAAATTGCGGCAAAGCTAAGAGATAAGATATTTGCCCTTGAAAAGACGGTTGAAAAACAAATTGTTGTGACAACCGATTTTGTGGATCGTGATGTCATCGGTATGACCCGCAATGATATGTACACAGTGATTGATTTACTGTTAATACGAAAAGGCTTTTTGCAAGGTATTCGTCACTTTGTTTTTAAAGACACAATTTCTTCTGATCATGAGGTTCTCGATTCTTTTGTGAAACAATATTATCGGAATGCAGATTATGTACCCAAAGAAATTCTACTCCCTTTTGCACTCTTAGATACTGCTGTTTATAATGAATGGCTTTCCGGTATCAAAGCATCAAAAGTTAATATTCTGGTTCCCAAAAGGGGAACTAAAATCCGCCTGCTGAACATGGCGAATGAAAATGCAGAATCACGATTACAAAAAATGGTCGATGAATTATCTGCGCAAACGGATCTCTTAAACAAACTCCGGAAAAAATTACAACTGCAGCAATTACCCCATCGGATTGAATGTTTTGATAATTCAGGCATGATGGGCACAAACATGGTTGCGGGTATGGTGGTCTTTGTTGAAGGCAAACCGGACAAGAAGCATTACCGACGGTTTACGATCAAGTCGGTTGATATTCAGGATGATTATGCGTGCATGAAAGAAGGTTTGGAAAGGCGTTTTAAAGAAAATAATCACACGGATGAGTTACCGCAATTGTTAATCGTTGATGGCGGGAAAGGGCAGTTAAATATTGCCGTCGATGTTCTGAAAAAATTAAATTTAAATAATTCATTAGACGTCATCGGCATTGCGAAAAAAGATGTTCAGAAAAAGGAGCCGCAGGACAAGATATTTAAACCCGGCAGAGTCAATCCCATTAATTTTGGGATGGATATTGAATTATTGTATTTCCTGCAGCGGATTCGTGATGAAGCCCATCGATATGCGATCGCATTTCATCGGAAAAAAAGAACGAAAACCGCTTTGCGTTCAAATCTTGATACCATTGCCGGTATCGGGAAAAAACGCAAAGCGGCTTTATTGAAAAAATTTACAAGCTTTAAAAAATTGAATCAGGCCTCAATTGATGAATTAGCCGATGTGCCCGGCATGAATCTGAAAGTGGCGCAATCTCTTCACAAGGCACTGAGCAATTCAGATCAATCTGATGCGGTAGGCAAATCAAAAAAGTTAAGCTAATTTTTTAAGATCCTCGACAAGGTCTTTGACTGCATCGGCCGATTTCTGTAAAGCCGCATTTTCACTGTCTGTCAGTTTGATTTGAATGACCTCTTCGATGCCATTTGTCCCCAGTTTTACGGGTACCCCTATGAACAGCCCGTCAATACCATATTCTCCTTCAAGATATGCTGCACATGGAAGAATTTTTTTCTTGTCCTTTAATATGGCTTCCGCCATTTCAACCGCAGCAGAAGAGGGTGCATAAAAGGCACTGCCGGTTTTTAAAAGACTGACAATTTCGCCGCCGCCTTTTCTTGTCCGATCCACCAAAGCTTCAATTCTTTCAGCAGTCATTAATTCAGTAATCGGAATACCAGCCACCGTCGAATAGCGGGGAAGGGGAACCATGGTATCACCGTGGCCGCCCAAAACAAAAGCATGGGTGTTTTCGACGGATACATTGAGTTCCATGGATATAAAAGCTCTGAACCTGGCGGAATCAAGAATGCCGGCCATCCCGATTACTCTGTTTTTAGGAAAACCGCTGGCATCAAATGCTACATGACACATGGCATCCAAAGGATTGCTGACAATAATAAT
>JAQIBZ010000402.1 GCA_027858815.1 Desulfobacteraceae bacterium | reverse complement strand
AAAGGCATCTTCCGGACAGAACACCCAGCAGGTTAAACAGTTGATGCAGTTGTCCGCATTCCATATCGGCCGTGAGGTCCGCCAGGTGCCTGTTTCATAATCCGCAGAGTTCCCGCCTTCGGCCACAACGCCACCGATGGGCAGTTCCTGCCAGTCTTTTAATCGGTATTTTTCTTTCATATCACATCCCCTAATTCATATCCCTGCCGCATGGCCTCCAGATTTTTTTTCACCAGATCGGGTGGAAGGATTTTTGCAAACACATGTTCGGCTTCTTTAACGAGCTGATCAATGGAGATAATGTGCCCGGCCGCTTTTACAAATGCCCCCATCATGGCGGAATTGGGAATCTCCTTTTTAAAAAGCTCTCTTGAAATTTTATTTGCCGGGATTGTATAGACTTTCTGGGTATCGGCTTTTAGCAGATCTTTGATTTCAGCGGCAGGCCGCCGGGTATTGACAATATAACAGGTTTCCGGCTTAACGCCGGCAATAATCTTACCGCTGCCGATCAATGTGGGATCTACAACAATCACCACATCCGGATTCTGGACCGGTGTGTGTATCCGGATTTCATGGTCTGGAAACCGGTTAAATGCCCGCAACGGGGCGCCGCGTCTTTCAGGGCCGTATTCCGGAAACGCGACCACGAATTTTCCTCCGCCCTGCACAGCCTCACCCAGGGATTTGGCACCGGTTACCGTCCCCTGGCCCCCGCGGCCATGCCATCGGACTTCATAATATTTCGACATTCTTTCCTCCCAAAACATAATATCAACGTCCGACTATACGCCTGCCGGATTCTTATTTAAACAGCCAGTTTTTGTATAACAAATTCCAAAAAGAATCAAGCATCTATTTAAAATACTGAATATATTGAATTATTAATTTTAAAAGATGTTGCAGACAACAACCGCACACAGATCACAGACACGAAAAGAGGGAATTTCTAAGGGAATCTTTACTTCAATAGCAGGAATTAACTCTGGGGCCCTGAACTATAATGCCGCTTCAACCAGGTGCACAGGCCACCAAGACCGGGAAGCAGCAACCGCTCATTGATATTGCATTGATCCAGCTTGTCCCGGCACTCCCATTTGAGTTCCGCCGGAACGATAATGCGCCGGAAGACTTCCGGATGCAAATTGAGCCAATCATCGATCCGGCTTCGGGGATTCGGCATGACGGAAAATAAAGCAAACTGGTTGATAATCCGGTCGTCAATAGACGGCGGCTCAAAGAACAGCAGAAAATTTTCCACTGCCCCCAGGCGGTCAAATTCAGTCAGTGTTTCCACAAATTCATGAAAGGAACTGCTGTCCGGCGTCGTGCATTCTGTCTCCAGCTTCAGACTGGCAAGCAGTTCCACGGTAAATGCCTGTGCGCCTTCAGACTCAAGCAGTTTTCGCAATTCAGTGGGCAGAAATTTATGGACCTCATGAAAATTCACCACCCAAATCACACCGTCCGCATCATAATGCGTAAGATTTTCAGTGGCAAAATGAAGGGCCACATAAGGAGAATACGTCCAGTCCATCAGGCGGGTGGGTAGTCCGTAATGCTGCGCCACCGTGAGAAGCCGCCAGAAGGAGCCGAGTTCGCCTGCCATGGACTGGGCATACTTGCGGAAATTACGGAGCAAATGCTTTTCAAGCTCAATGTAGGGTCCGTCAAGACGCATCAGGGAAGTGTCCATCGGGTATATTGTGTCTGAAAGGCCGCGAAACACAAACGGGGATCGATACCTGCCAATCTCTTCATTCCAGGAACCCCGAAACAATTCATCCTGAAGTTCACTCCATGAACTTACCCGTATGTCCGCCATTCTGCCTCCGTTTTGTCCGTTCCTGATCGCAATCATATTTTTAAGAATCTATTGATGCATAAAATGCATCCTACACAGCTGGACCGTGAAAACCTGAAAATCAAAACGCCCCAAACAACTACTCAAAATGCTGTTGAATATTTTTAGCCAGCATTTCCGGCGGAGTAAGAATCAGTTCATTATCTAAAAGTTTTTGCAAAAAATAATCATCCGTTCGGTAATTTTCATAAACGTTTTGCCGGGATATGATCCGGATAAAACAGCGGAAACTTTCATCAGTCTCGCCCAACGACCCGGAATAAATTGCAAAATTAAATGTGGAAATTCCCATTTCCGCATATCCGCGCAGCACCTTAACAAAACCCTGAGCCAGACCGTTCACGTCTTCCGTATCCCATTCCAGAAAGTGACTCCGTTTTGGCAACACCCCGACAATCTCATTGGTACCGGAAGGAGAAAAAGAGGCCAGCCATTCCACCGGCCCGGAAGCTCCGATGTATCGCTCTTTGGCAGATTTTTCCAGTGCCGGCAAATCATTCCAAAAGCAGCTCTGGTTCTTCTGAAAGTACTGTCGGCTGAGGTCCAGAATGTTTTCAAGATAAGTAAACGGCAGATCACCACCCACCACCTGAAAATGGGGATGAGCAATGCTGGCACCGGCAGGTCCTAAGTAATTGCCGTTAATGGTCAGATATTTCACTCCCGCCTTTGCTGCTTCCAGATATCTGGCCAGTTCCAAAGATGTCGCAAAAGCATCTGCAACCGTTGTCGGATCAAATTCAGAAAGTGGCACATAGTGTTTGTCACCCACACGAATCACCGCATGGATCTGGGCGACCGGAAAAATGTTCGGGAACAGAACTGCCTGGCCGATCTGGATGCGCCCTTCCGGGACCAACTCTTCCGGATAAGTGGGAGTGATCTTTTTCCATGTGTCTCCGCATAAAAAGCAATTAGCCTGGCTGTCGATGGCTATTTTTTCTATCAAGGCAGTATCGCTTTTGCCGTAAAACATGGCCACCTTATCTTCCAGCCTCGGGTTGAACACACTCTGAGTGCCGGTTAACGGGTCTTTCCGTATTTCCAGTTCCTGAGTATCCAGCGCATTGTTCATCATAGGATTATGGATAACAGATTTCCGGATGTGCTTAACAAACCTTATTTTTTCAGTCATGATAAGGCCTCCCTAAAGCCATTTTCTATCTGAAAGATATTGTTGATTTTTTCAAGGCAAATACAGCTTTTTCAGTCCTGCCTGCCAGGCTGCTTAATTTTTTTTTTAAGAATACAGAATCCAAACGCTAAAATCCAGTGCAAAGAAAACCGGCCACTGTTATCGACAAGGTGCACAGGATAAAAATTTTGCAATACTGTCGGTTTGAGCCACCAGTCTGCTATCGATCCCTGTCTTCCTGTTTAATATTGCATAACCGTAAGTTTCTGTCTAAATCCCCACTCTGGTAAGTATTACAGTCTGTCATAATAAATTGCATTTCTGCATGAATAAAATACATTATCAAAATCGCATCAAGACACATTGCATTGGCAACCCCGATCAATAAATCCTTAAAAACAATAATAAAAGGCTGTTCAAAAGTGATCCATTCACCTGCGAATTAAACTATTTTATTCTTTTAATGATTCTAATTTTCTGTTAATAAGAATTATCTTATTTGTCTAAACGACTAAAGCACCTCTCTCAATAATAGAACGACGCCCCCGGATGTCGTCCTGTAGATAAAGGAGTGGAAATGATGAAGCATTTAAGCCTCTCCCGTGATTTTGAATTTCCAGCATCACCGCAACCAATCGGTTATAAATAT
>JAQIBZ010000276.1 GCA_027858815.1 Desulfobacteraceae bacterium | reverse complement strand
GATATAAACAAAATAACATATGCGGAAAATGAGACAGACATACTGGTAGTGGGAAGCGGTATTGCCGGCCTTTTTGCTGCGGTCAAAGGCCATGATAGCGGAGCCAGAGTCCTGATGGTTTCCAAGGGACGTCTCGGCTCATCCGGGATGACACCGTTTGCCAAAGGCATCTTTGCCTATGATCCCACCAAAGAAAAATTGAGCCTTGATGCGTTTGTCGATAAGGTCTCCCTCTCTGCTATGGGCACAAATAATCCGGTATTTACCCGGCAGATGGCGGAGCATTCCCTTGACCGGGTCAAAGAACTCAAAGAATGGGGATTTTTCGATTCTCACCTGTACTTCGATTCCTTTAGTAAACCAATCAAAGAACGTAACATACCGGTCATTGAACGCGTCATGATCACCCATTTGATTAAAGAAAATGGAAAAATTGCCGGTGCCGCCGGTTTCAGCATGGATGAAACCAAAGTTCATATCTTCAAGGCAAAGAGTGTTGTTTTGTGTTCTGGTGCCGGGGGATTCAAACCCAACGGGTTTCCCATTTGCGACCTCACCCACGACGGAACGGTCATGGGTTATCATATCGGTGCCAAGGTTACCGGTAAGGAATGGAACGACGGACATCCGGGTCAGGCGACAAACGCGGCCGCCTGCTATGACGGATGGCATGGTATGTTTGACAGAAAACCCGGTTTAACAGGTATCGACGTTCATCATGATCTGGGAGTGGCGTCTAACTACCAGGCATACATGTTGGGCAATCCTGTTGCCTCAGCAGGCCCCCCGGCCAAATAACGGGAAAAAGGGTTAGCGGCGGTCCCTATCGACCAGCAGGATTTGCAAATAATCGCCCGCCCGTCCCTCCTCCCGGTGAGAATGGTCAAAGAGGAGGCCCTCCGCCTGGTGGCGATGGTCAAAGAGGAAATCCCAAATCAGGGGGAGCACCTGGCATGATGGGTGGCAACTTTGTGGGCGGCTCTTCAGCCGGCATGTCAATCCATAAATCAGAAGGGTTAGTCCCCATAAACGACAAGGGCGCATCCAATATCCCCGGGCTGTATGCCGCAGGAGATGCGCTGGGTTCCCATATGGCAGGGGCCATTTATACCCAGGTCGGATCTTCTCTGGCCGGATCAGCTGTTCAGGGCGCGATCGCCTCTGAAGCTGCTGCCGAGTATGCCAAAGGAATGACGCTTCCCAAAATCTCCAATGCCAAAATCAAAACCATAAAAGAAGAAATACTGGCACCATTAAAAAGGGAAAAAGGGTATGGCCCCGCCTGGGTAACCCAGACCCTTCAAGGGATCATGATTCCCAACTTTGTTCTTTATATTAAAAAAGAAAGTCTCTTAAAGGCCGCATTGGCTTATGTTGAAGAATTAAGGGATCATCATATGCCCATGCTTCGGGCGGCGGATCTCCATGAGCTGAGGCTGGCACACGAAACCGCGAACATGATTATCAGCGCTGAAATGAAGCTCAAGGCATCACTCATGCGAAAAGAAAGCCGGTGCAGCCACTATCGCCTGGATTACCCGGAACCGGATACCAAAAACTGGAATGCCTGGATCAATATTTACAAGGGCCATGACGGTGAAATGAAACTTGAAAAACAGCCCTTTGACAGCTGGCCTTCATAAAACCGTTTCATGGTGTTTTGTCTTCTTTATTTAAAAAAAACAACTTACCTATCATGACAGAAGGTTATGAAAAAATTCATTATCGCCATTATTCTGCTTGGCATATGCAGCACCAATGTTTTGGGACAATATTACGAATCACAGGAATCCATCGGCAATGACACCATTGCTTCAGGTTATACTGTTGTCGATACCGGTCAGGCCAAATGCTATGACGCCAGCGGTGCCGAAATCGCCTGCCCTGCTGGCGGAAAACCCTTTTACGGCCAGGATGCCCAGCACGATGGGCACCTGTCCAGCTACACCGACAACGGCGACGGAACAGTCACGGACAATATTACCGGCCTGATGTGGCAGCAAAGCCCGGACACCAACGAAGACGGCGATATTAAAGCGGATGATAAACTCACTTACGATGATGCTGTTGCCCGGGTCAATACGTTCGGCCTTTGCGGTTACAATGACTGGCGGCTGCCGACCATCAAGGAGCTTTATTCCCTGGTTGATTTCAGCGGCGCCGGTCCCATCGGCTATGAAAGTACAAAAGCGTTCGGTATGTCCCCCTTTATAAATAACGCCTTTTTTGATTTTTCCTATGGCGACATCAGTGCCGGTGAACAAATTTTTGACACCCCGTATGCTTCCAGCACCCTGTATGCGGCAAATATTGAAACTGAATG
The DNA here is from genome assembly GCA_027858815.1 of Desulfobacteraceae bacterium. Lineage (GTDB taxonomy): Bacteria > Desulfobacterota > Desulfobacteria > Desulfobacterales > Desulfosalsimonadaceae > SURF-3. The sequence continues at coordinate 1,770 of JAQIBZ010000276.1, read as the reverse complement.
CGACCGCACCCTTTTTGGCGTTAATTTTTCAGATGGGAGCATCAAGGGCCATGGATTGTCATTATTTGGTCCGGACAAAACCTTTTTTGTCATCTATGTGCGCGGCAACCCCGACTACGGCCAAAACGATTTTGCAGACAACGGCGATGGCACCATCACCGACAATGCCACAGGCTTGATGTGGTCCCAGGATGACAGTGTTTCGGAACTCAATTGGGAAGAAACCCTGACCTGGGTTCAGCAAAAAAACGAGGAAAACTATCTGGGTTACAACGACTGGCGATTGCCGAATATCAAAGAACTGCAAAGTATTGTGGACTACTCCCGCGCCCCTGACAGCAGCAGATCCCCAGCCATCAGCCCGCTATTTTATACAACGCTTATCGTCAATGAAGCGGGCCGGATTGATTATCCCTGTTACTGGAGCAGTACCACCCAAGCCGACTGGAGTGATGTTCCCGGCGTAAATGCGGCATATGTTGCTTTTGGCCGGGCAATGGGCTGCATGAACGACATATGGCTTAACGTTCACGGTGCCGGGGCTATACGCAGCGATCCCAAGAAAGGCGACCCGGATAATTTTCCCTCCGGTGTCGGCCCCCAGGGCGATGCCATTCGAATTTACAACTACTATCGACTGGTGCACGATGCTGTTTAATAATAGCATTCAAGATAAAGTTTTTGGCTGTGTTATCGGTCGTCGCGGTATAACAATACAGCTTCCTCCCTCTGGCCTTGCCAAAAACATTATCTTGAACACTATAGTCTTCCAGGTAATTATTTTGGGTGCGTTATCGATTGGGGATATACGCATCTGTATTATCCCCAACCTGCTGCCTTCCCCAAATTAATATCTGAAAACCTGTAAACTTTGAAGACATAGCTAAATTCATATGAAATTTCACACCCTCACCTTATCCTTGCTGCTGCTTATGTTTGGCCTGCTGACCTGGACCGGAACCACGGCAGCACAAAATGCCGATTCGATTCTGCCGGCCTCATCCGGTGAGAATACGAAATCCGGAACAAGCAATCTTCCCGATCTCATTTCCATGGCAACGGAATTAGAAAATCGTTCAATGGTTCTTGAAAAGGACCTCACTGCGCTGTCTGACTTATCAGTGGCCCAAAAAAGTCTGGCCCAAATGGCCAAAGAAACGAAAACCCTCTCAAGAAATTTAAAAATCTTAAAGAACACAAAAACCTATAACTACGACCCGCTTTTCGATTTCAAAGCCCAAATTAACCAGGAAACAGCTGCCCTTCAGGAATTCATCCAAGCCACCAATGAAGCGATCCACCAGGCCGGACTTTGGGAAAAGGAATGGATGGCGGAAAGTGAACGCTGGGAGCAGCTGCAATCTTCTCTTTCGAATCAGGTATCTTCAAATGTGCTGGAGCCCACTTTTGCCAGGGTTCGCCAAGTTATCTCCCGATCGCAAAACAAAATCACCCAGGAGATGGCGCCTTTGCTGTCTCAACTGCAGGCAGCAGAAATAATCCGGGCATCCCAATCCACACTTGAAATCGAAGCGGATGCGCTGGTTTCGGTTTTGAGCGATAATCTCATGGACAAGACCGCACGCTCGATGTTTTCATCCAAATATTACTCCCGGTTAAAAAACGGATTATATAAAGAACTGCCCATAAGCTTACGCAGCATTTCGAGACCCGGGCTACAGTTTTTTCATCAAGAGAAAGAGTTGATTTTAATCCAGGTTTTCCTTTCCCTGATTTTAAGTATCGGCATCTTTCAACAGCGTCACCGGC
>JAQIBZ010000254.1 GCA_027858815.1 Desulfobacteraceae bacterium | reverse complement strand
CTTTGGCAGGCACGGTGGCCTTGCCCTACGAGGTTTTGCGATAATCTTCGTAGGGTCGGCCACCGTGCCGACCGGTCGAATGGCGACTTAACTTAACCGAAGCAGATAACCAGGTAAATTATTTTCCAAGGACTTCTGAAATACTATGCAGTAAATCATGAAGGTCTTCATCTTTTTCTATAAAATCATCTGCTTTTTGAACTGCCGGATGATTTTCATACTCGGTGAGATGGGTGTAGATGATTTGAGGAATCCGAGGAAAAAGGTTTTGAACTCTCTCCAGAATATTAATCCCGATGCTGACCGGTAAATCCAACTCCATCACTACAAGATCCGGAGGCGTCTCAACGTTTAATTGATCAAAAATTTCCTTACTGCTGCCGGCTTCTGTTGTCTGATATCCGGCTGCTGACAGCTCACGGGTCAAAAAAGACCGTACAAAAGGATTTGGATCGGCAATTAAAATTAATAACGCGTTGCTCATTTTCTATTCTCCTTAGAATTATTGATCACTATCTGTTATATCAGCAAACAGTGTGCCAATCCAAAACCAATGTGGTTATTAGTTACTGAATTTTATTCTAATATTTATTTTATGAAGGATATCTATGCTTAAAAAAAGACTTTAGAATGCCAATTTTTTTTACAGGATGTAAAAAGATTTGATCGTTGATGATGGTTGATTGGATAAGGGGATGGTAATTTTTTGGGGTGGATTGTGCTTAAAGGTGGATTACGCTTCGATAATCCACCAAATGGCGATATCTGCCAAACAATTATTCGAAATTCATATTCTCGAGTAGCATTTAATTGACTTTGAAAATAACATCCTGGTTCTGAAAGGCGAACGCACTGAAGACAAGGAACTGAAAGAGGAGAATTATTATCGCAAAGAAATGGCTTACGGCAAATTTCAACGCTCCTTTGCACTGCCGGAAGGTGTGAATGCCGATACCATTAAGGCCGATTATAAAGATGGTGTTCTAAAAATCACCATTCCAAAACCTGCAACCAAACAACCCAAGGCAATTACTGTTCAATAATTAGTACGATCAACGAATGAAGAGCCGACGGGTGGTCCATCACAGGATATATGACCTTTGATGCAACAAAGAATACGGGTCAAAAGACAAGCAAGGCAGGTATATTCGTTTTTTCCGAATTCCTAATTACCCATGTCGCTCGTTAGTATCGATTTTACTTGCATTAAACAACATTGATCTTTAAAGTAAACACTGTTTAAACCCATCCATCCACCTTACCACGCAAAAAAAAGGCATGAACCATGGGAATGAACATTGGTGGTTTTCTATCCAAACGTGCGCATCTAAGCCCGAATAAAGAGGCACTGGTGTATGCCGCCGTAATCGGTTATCCGGACGAAAAATGGGGAGAAGCGGTAAAAGCAGTGGTGGTTTTAAAGGAAGGAGAAAGCATGACCGCCGAAGAATTAACTGAATGGAGCCGGGGAAAAATCGCCGGCTTTAAAATACCCAAAAATGTAGAGTTCACCGATCAAATCCCCCGGACCCCCACCGGCAAAATCCTCAAACGGGTGCTGCGGGACCAGTTTAATAAATAATTTACAATAGTTTACGGAAAGGGGGTGACGCCGCCGGGAATATGCGATTCAACAGATTTCTAACCATGAACACGTGATTTAAATATTTGATGATAATCTTGAAGAGGAGGGTTCATGCAAAAAATTATCTTACAAACAGTCATCACGTTTTTATCGATTGCAGTGTTATCTTCAATGACATTTGCCGCATCAGACACCGATTCGGATCTGGACGTCGAGCTGCAAAAAGACGTACTGATGGGTCCGGGACAGGTAATGATTGAGACCAAGAGCGATATTTTAATGAGCTACGGTGCCCGGGCCAGAATTATTCCGGTGAGTGAAACCGACTGGGATTTCGGCCTGACCGATAATTTAACAATGCCGCTGCTGGGAGGGGGCCTGAAATCTAATTTTTTCAAGACACACATCACGGAGACAGGGTGGATAGAGAACAATTATATCCGCAGCGAAGTCCAGATGTATTACACGGCCATGCCCAGGGACCGCATATGGAGTTTTTATGCAGCTTTGGAATATGACCGGCCTCTGGAAAATTCAAGCGTGGACGACCGCGGGGGAAAAGATCAGAATACCAGTAATTTTGGACTGGAACGACTCCACGGTACATTCAAGCTCCCCGCCAACATGCGCCTGCACGCGGGTTTCGACATCTGGGGCGTGGATGTAATTGATGCTGCGGGTCTGGTTTATGGCGACGACAACCCGGGTTTCTGGGTTACCGGCGACTATGACAAATGGAGCTTTAACGTGGGATATTTCAAACTGCTGGAAAATAATTTCAAGGCAAATGTGAATGAACTGTCGGACCAGGAAGACAGCGACCGCGACCTGTACGGCGGGTATCTGACATTCACCCCGGAAGACGGCCAGAAATTCCAGCCGTTTTATATGTATGACCGGATTCGGGATGTGCCGGTGGGCAATCTGTTTAATTATATTACAAAGACAACCGGTGACACGCCGAAAACCGATTCCCACCACATTGGCGCATACTACACGGGTAAATTCGGTGTTATGGAATTGTTTCTGGAAGGGGTGTATCAGTTTGGTAATGCGGACGACACCGGCCTGGCCCAGGATGACTTTGATATTTCCGCGTATGCGTTTTCCGGCGATCTTGCTTTGAAGCTCGATGAATCAGCCGGATTCGGCGTAAAACCCCATATTGGATTCCTGTACACCTCCGGTGATGATGACCCGACAGATGATGAACTTGGCGGATATACGGGTATAGAAAATGCCCAGCGATTCTCCCAGTATTTCGGCGGGGAGAACACCATTATCGGCGACACCAACCTGGTGCTGGGTAGTGTGTTGTACGGTTATCTGCCGGAACTTTACGGCAATGGCACGCCGATCGCCACCGGCGGTCTGCAGAACGGAGCGGGCAAATTCGGCAACGGCCGGGGCGACAACCCGGGTTTGACCATGACCAGTGTGGGCATCACCCTGACCCCCAAACGGTTTCTAATCTTCCGGTCCAACGTGAATTCCTTCTGGTGGAACGAAGACATCTCGGTGTACGGATTCGTGCTTCCAACTCCAACAAGCCTTCCAGCTATAACAACTGTAGAAGCAGGTTATACCGGCACGGAATGGGATAATGAAATTACCCTGGCTACCAGCAAGCATTCGTTTATCAAAGGCCAGTTTTCCTGTTTCTTTCCCGGCGACACTGTTGAAGATGTGACCAGCGCGTTGACAGCTTACCGGAACCCGGACAATCCATTGGACATCATACCCGGCGCAAAAAGCGATGATGTGATTTACCGATTAGGAATGGAATTTATCTGGATGTTCTAAACGTTGTAGTGGTTTTTTAAAAAGGGCATGACGATTTTGCAGAATTCTGAATCGTC
>JAQIBZ010000194.1 GCA_027858815.1 Desulfobacteraceae bacterium | reverse complement strand
GATCTGTAACCGTTTACAGGGTGCCGCAGATGCGAGGCGCCGGGCACGAAGACGTACTCGTCGTACTTCAAGTGCCCGGGAACAAAGCAGATGCGGTGCCCTGTGAACGCTTACGAATTTTTTATGCTTTTAATTGGCATGTCTGGTATTAACCTGGCATTAAAAAAATGCTCAGATCTGTTTATAACTATTTTAATAAATGGGAAATTGTTGTTATGTCAATAAAATTTTGTCATAATAGCATGATATTTCGATATAAAATGGCTGCGATCAGTTGCAAACAGCTTTGTTTTCGGGCTTGTCAGAATAATCGAAATTATGTTTCAACTTCTCATATTCTATGGTAATTAGTATCAAAATGTACTATTTGCTGAAATTTTTCAACTGGTGACCCATATATAAAACTATGAAACAAGTTATTCCACATATTCTTGCATATATATTGTTAATTGTTGGCTGCAGTGTCGGTCCGGGATTCAGTGCATCGTTTAAAATCGTTAGTTATAATGTTGAAAATCTGTTTGATCTGAATCCTGATGGAACGGAATATCCGGATTATGTTCCCGGTGGGCCGCTTGGCTGGGACAGCACCCAACTGGACATTAAATTGGGCAATATTTCGTTAGTGATAAAAGATCTGGATGCCGATATTATCGCGCTGCAGGAGGTTGAATCAGAAAACGCCCTGGCATTACTTCAAAAGCGTCTTTCTCTTGTAGGGCTTGAATATCCGTTTTCTGCGATTGCCAATGGGCGTTTAACGTCCGTAAAGTGTGCCGTTTTGTCCCGATTTTCCATTACAGAAAAAAATGAAATTTGTTCGGGAAATGAAAATGAGCGAAATATTTTAAAAGTTCAGTTGGATATAAAAGGCAATCCATTGGTCCTTTATGTGAATCACTGGAAGTCCAAGGCGGGACCGGAAAGTAAACGGCTGAAATATGCCCGGGCCCTTGCCGGTGATATTTCAAAAATGTCGTGTGATGCAGATTATATGCTAATCGGTGATTTTAATTCAGATTACAATGAATATAAAACGTTTAAGCATATTCCCCGATTTAATGATACCCACGGCATCACTGGTATCAATCACATTGTGCATACTGTAAACGGCCAGGAAATGGTCGGAGAATCATTTTTAACGAAACAGGAAGACTGTGAATATGTTTACAATCTCTGGCTTGAAATCCCGGAATACCGGCGCTGGTCTGTGAACTTTTTCGGCAGGAAGAACAGCCCGGACAGTATTATCGTATCCAAAGGGTTATATGATTCAAAAGGTGTTTCATATCTGGATAATTCATTTGATAAGTTTGATCCTGATTATTTGTTTGATAACAACAAAGTTTTTCGATGGCAACGGGCAGAAAGAGGGAGAGGCCGGCATCTCGGTAAAGGTTATTCCGACCATTTGCCGATTTTCGCAGAGTTTTCTACCGAACCGTTTTCTTTTGAATCGCTACAGAAGCTGGTTATTTTGGAACCAAATGAGCTGAGCATAGCTGGTTTATACGATTTGAAAAAAGGGACGGTAAATATTCGTATCAATGATGCTGTGGTAATTTTTAAAGAAGGCAATAATGCGGTGATCAAAGAAAAAGATGGCCGGGCAATCTACGTTTACCAGGGGGCAAAAGAACTGCAGCATGGGAAAGCCTATGGATTGACGGTGACTCAGTTAAACCGGCATTATGGGAATATGGAAATTACCGGCATCAAAGATTTAGACCCCCTTAACCGGGAAACGGATCTGAATGCATATTTAATCAAAGATCCGGCATCCGGTTTTGACGATCCTGATTTGCAAAATGAAGTTATTGAGCGAATAGATGGCGTCTATGAAAACGGATGGTTTCATTATGAAGCAGATCAGAAGATTAAGCTTTATTTTACGAACCCGGCGTTAAAGCCGGAAGACTTTTCAATTATTTCACTTTTTCATGTCAGAATTGGATATCACAGGCATCCTGAGATTATTGTGGAAAGAGCGGATCAGATTCTGAAACAGTAAGGTACTTTTTTAACACTATTTTTAAAAAGACATCATGATATGAATATATCTAAAAATAATAATTCAGATAAACAACAGCCAAAAGGAACACTTGGAACTTTTGGCGGTGTATTCACTCCCAGCATTCTGACGATTTTGGGTATTATTTTATTTCTTCGGCTGGGGTATGTCGTCGGTCAGGGTGGGCTTTGGCAAACCCTGATTATTCTCGCATTGGCTAATGGTATCTCCGTATTGACAACTATTTCGTTGTCAGCCATTGCCACGAATTTAACAGTCAAGGGCGGCGGGGATTATTATCTGATTTCCCGCACACTGGGCTTGGAATTCGGCGGGGCCATCGGCCTGGTGTTGTTTTTTGCCCAATCCGTTTCTATTGCGTTTTATTGTATTGGTTTCGGAGAAGTCATCAGCGGCATTTTCCAGGCTCAGGCAGTGTATTTTCCCCAGATCATTGCGGCAGTGGCAGTGGGGTTCCTTTTTATTTTCGCATGGCTTGGCGCGGACTGGGCGACCCGTCTGCAGTATGTGGTGATGGCGGTTATGATTGCAGCCCTGATTTCTTTTTTTGTCGGCGGATTGATTAAATGGGATTCCGCGCTGATAGTAGAAAATTGGAAAGCCAATTCCGGCGCTCCGGGGTTCTGGGTACTTTTTGCTATTTTTTTCCCGGCAGTGACCGGTTTTACCCAGGGAGTCAGCATGTCCGGCGATTTAAAAGATCCGGGAAGAAGTCTGCCAATCGGTACGTTTCTGGCTGTGGGACTGTCGCTGCTGATTTATTTTTTCGCATGTATACTCATGGCGGGGTCGTTGCCCAAAGAGACATTGGTAGGTGACTATAATTCCATGCAGTATGTAGCAGTTGTCGATTTTTTAATTGTTGCCGGGGTGATTGCCGCAACATTGTCATCAGCCATGGCATCTTTTCTGGGGGCTCCGCGTATACTCCAGTCTCTGTCGGGAGATCGCATATTTCCTGTTTTAAATCCTTTTTCAAAGGGTGTCGGTCCTTCTGATAATCCGCGTCGCGGCGTTTTGTTCTCAGGATTGATTGCGTTGTGTACAATTGCTATTGGCAACCTGAATCTTATCGCACCGATTGTATCCATGTTTTTTCTGGTTTCCTATGGCCTGCTGAATTATGCAACTTTCTTTGAAGCCAGATCAGGGAGTCCTTCATTCCGCCCGCGATTTAAATTTTATGATTATCGTGTCAGCCTGGTTGGCGGTGTGGCTTGTCTGGTCGTTATGCTTGCGATTAATGTTACTGCCGGCGTTGTTGCCATAGCACTTCTGGCGGCTATCTATCAATATCTGAAAAGGACTGCCGGTCCATCTCGATGGTCAGACAGCCGGCGTTCTTATCATTTGAAAATGATTCGTCAGCATCTGTTTGCAGCCGCTGAAGAAAATGAGCATCCCCGAAGCTGGCGTCCCCAATTAATGGTGTTTACCAGTGATGCCAAGAGACGCCGGGCCATTATCCAGTTTGGATCATGGCTGCAGGGAAGCAGCGGAATTTCGGCAGCGGTTCAGGTTATTGAAGGTAAAGGGGCGGCCATGGTGAAATATCGTGAAATGGCTGCAGCAGAACTTAGAAAAAATATCAAAGCTGAAAAAGCTGAAATGTTTCCGCTGGTGATATCCACCCCTGATCTTGAAATCGGTATTCATGCCTTGATTCAATCTTACGGTATTGGTCCGGTGCATCCGAACACCATACTTGCCAACTGGATTGAACCTATGCCGCGTATTGAATCCGATGAAAATGCAAGGGAACTGGGTCGATATATGCGCATTGCTTTTCGTCAGGAATGCAATATCGTCCTTTTGAATATAAAGGCGCAGGAATGGGGTGACCCCGCAGAACAGACGGCAGATCGAAAACAAATTGATGTGTGGTGGGCAGGTGATGCCTCCAGTCGATTAAGTCTGCTTTTTGCTTATATTCTGACGCAGCATCCAAAATGGCAGGATATCCGTATCCGGGTACTTGATACGGTGTATGATAAGGACTCCGGAAAAACAGTGGCGGATCTGGAACAAGCATTATCCGATTTCCGGATTGATGCGGTACCGGAGATTGTACCGATACGGGATATTAATACGGTGGTTGCGTATTCTGCAGATGCGGCGCTGGTGTTTTTTCCTTTCCGGTTGAAAAATTATACGCCGCTGGATTTTTTCGGCAATTCTTTGGATCAGTTGTTTTCAATGTTGAATAAATCTGTTGCCGTTCTGGCGACAACAGATATTGATCTGGATGCAGAGCCTGATGAGGGCGGTGCGGCTGATCTTGCAGCGGCAAAAGATGCGTATGCCGCTGCCCTGAAAAAAGCTGAAAAGGCAGAGCAGGAAGCGGAAGAATTATCACAGCAGGCTGAGGAAAAATTAAAAAAGTTGCAGGCAGCCGCCTTGTCAAATGCGGATGAAGATACCGTAAGGAGATTGAATGCGGATGCTCTGGCTGCCAAAGATGCAGCGGTAAAGGCGGCCCGAAAAGCAGCCAAGTGGTCGGCAAAGGTTATCAACTATAAGAATGATCTGGAAAAATTGGGTGAAGTTATTCCCGATGATTGAGGCTTACGCCCGTTTTTCCGTAGGGTGCGGGGTTTATCCCCGCCCGTTTTCCGTAGAGTAGGGTGCGGGGTTCATCCCC
>JAQIBZ010000120.1 GCA_027858815.1 Desulfobacteraceae bacterium | reverse complement strand
TTCTATTCAATTTGACTGGCGGGCACGGTGGCCCGCCCTACGGCAACACGCATCGTAGGGTCGGCCACCGTGCCGACCGTCAATGCGTCAACAGGCCCATGGTTAATGGGCTTTGCGGTTAGAATAAATTTATCCTGGGCGATACGCAAACTCAACGCAGAGTGGAAATCGGGTGTTGAAAAGATGAAAAAATTTCTATCAACCCGCTTTAATAAATTGCAATTGTTGATGAATTTTTATTATATCTAAAACCTGAATCAATTTAGTGGCCGACCGAAAACCTCTAAATTCTGGTTGTCATTACGCGGAGTGAGGAACGAACGACAAAGTAATCCCCTGTCGATAAGGAGATTGCTTCGGTCGTACCTCCCTCGCAATGACAGAAAAAGTGCAATTTTGCGACTTTCCGTTCATCCACAATTTAGGTTAAAATTAAAACAATTTAAATAATGGACTTTTTTTTGATGCTGATTACACTTGAGGGAATTGAAGGTTCCGGAAAAACAACGCAGATTGATCATATTGCCGCTTATTTTCAAAAATCCGGTCTTGAGTATATAATTACTAAAGAACCCGGCGGCACCGTACTTGGCGAAAAGATCCGTTCCATTCTGCTGGATCCGGGAAATAGTAATATCCATCCAATGACTGAATTGTTATTGTATGCAGCCGATCGTGTTCAGCATATAAAGGAATTCATCACCCCGATGATGGATGCCGGTAATATAGTGATATGTGACCGATTTTGCGATTCTACGACCGTTTACCAGGGGTTTACCCGAGGAATTGATGTTTCCCTGATTCAGCGGTTAAACAGTCTGGTGCTTGAAGGTCTGGCGCCGGATATTACATTTGTACTGGACCTGGACCCTGAAATCGGACTTAAACGTGCCTGGAAACAAATCAGAGATGGTTCACGATCTGAGTCGGAAACCCGGTTTGAAAATGAGAAGCTTCAGTTCCATGAAAGCGTTCGCAACGGCTATCTGGAATTGGCCCGGCAGGAACCGGATCGATTTGTTGTGGTGAATGCTTCCCTGGACCCGGTAAAAGTAAGTGAGCAGATTCTTGAACATTTAGAAAAATATTTTAAAATACAAAAATGACATTTTATACATAATTTGTACACGTTCACGGAATCGAAATTATTAAATTTTCGTAAGCCATTGGCCTGTAAGCGTTTACAGGGTGTCGCAGATGCGAGGCGCCGGGCACGAAGACGTACACGTCGTACTTTAAGTGCCCGGGAACAAAGCAGGTGCGGTGCCCTGTGAACGCTTACCATAATTTTGTAGTTGATTTGTCTGGTAAAAATGATCATTTAAACAATGAACCGAGTGGTTCGGAAAAAAATTACGCTTAAGCATTTTGCAGGTAACGTATTTTTCGAGTCATCTATCTTCTAACAAGTGCCTGAGGACAATTGAATGCACTCTTCGATTTTAAACGCTATTGGTAATACCCCGCTGGTTGAAATTAAACGCTTAAACCCGAACCCTAATGTTAAAATTTTAGCAAAGATTGAATATGTAAACCCCGGAGGATCCATCAAAGACCGGCCGGCTTTGTCGATGATTGAAAATGGCGAGAAGTCCGGTGCGTTGACACATGATAAAATCGTTATCGAGGCCACCAGCGGTAACACGGGAATCGGTCTGGCCATGGTTTGTGCGATTAAGGGGTATAGACTGCTGCTGGCCATGTCTGAAGCGGTCAGCATTGAGCGTCGGAAAATACTCGCTGCCCGGGGTGCTGAAATTTTATTAACCCCTGGCCATCTCGGAACTGACGGAGCAATTGAAGAAGTCTACCGGATCGTTCGTGAAGATCCGGACCGGTATTTCATGACGGACCAGTACAATAATGAAGCAAATTGGAAGGCCCATTATTCCGGCACTGCCGAAGAAATTATCCAGCAGACAGATGGTCGGATTTCTGCTTTTGTGGCGACGATTGGAACCACCGGAACCGTCATAGGGGTCGCCAAGCGGTTTCATGAGTATGACCCCAACATCAAAATTATCGGCGTGGAGCCGTATCTTGGCCATAAAATTCAGGGGTTGAAAAATTTAAAAGAAGCCTATTGCCCTGAAATTTATGATAAACGGCTCATTGATGAAATCATCAATATCGATGATGAAGAGGCGTTTGAAATGACCCGGCGTCTTGGAAAGGAAGAAGGCCTTTTTGTTGGTATGAGTAGTGGGGCGGCCATGGTTATTGCGGCAAAAAAAGCGGCGGAAATGACGGACGGAACCATTGTTGTTATTTTTCCGGACAGTGGCGAAAGGTATTTGAGCACACCGCTGTTTGCTGTAAAAAAGAAGGTAGATCTTCATCTGTTTAATACAATGACCCGTTCTAAGGAGCCGTTTGAACCGATACAACCCGGAAAAGTTTCGGTTTACTCCTGTGGCCCCACCGCAGATTCCCTATTGAACATAGAAGAATGCCGGAGATTTGTATTTTCTGATATTTTGTGCCGTTATCTTGAGTTTCGGGGGTATGCGGTTAAACATATCATGAATATCACGGATTTTGATGATAAAACCATCCAGGGGTCTGAAGCTGCCGGGGAACCGCTTTCTGATTTTACACAAAAATATATTGATCTGTTCAAAAAAGACTTAAAACGGCTGATGGTCAAGCCGGCTGAAAAATATCCAAGAGCCAGTGAACATATTGACGACATGATCAATCTGGCAAAAAAATTAATGGACAAGGGGGTCGCCTATGAAAATCTTCGGTCCCTGTATTTCAATATCGGTGGTTTTTCCGAATATGGTAAACTGTCTGGCGTTGATTTAAATAAAATTAAAATTGGTGCCACCGTTGATCTGGATGAATATGAAAAGAATAATCCGCGGGATTTCACGTTATTGAAACGGGCCAGGCTTTCAGAGTTAAAACGGGGCATCTACGTGAAAACCGAGTGGGGGAATGTCCGGCCGTCCTGGCATGTCCAGTGTGCAGCCATATCCATGAAGTATCTGGGAGAATCATATGATATTCATACCAGCAGCCGGGAACTTGTTTTTCCGCATCACGAAAATGAACTTGCCATTGCCAAGGCTGTTACCGGAAAACCGTTAGCAAAGTTCTGGATTCATTGTGAGCGCGTATCGATGGAAAATAAAGCGGCTGATGGTGAAAAGCAAACCCTGCCCACTTTAGATGAACTCATTTTAGAAGGTTTTACCCCCAGGGAAATCCGTTTTTGGCTGGTTTCCAACCATTACCGGAAACCGCTCACATTTTCCAAAACCCGGCTGCTCATACAAACCCGGAGATCTTTAAAACGGATTGATTCGTGTATTCATGCCTTAATTGGTATTAAGCAAGGAAATGAATATCCGGATATTGATCAGCTGGCCTATGATATTAAACACGGATTTATTTCCGCCATGGACGATGATTTAAATTTTCCCCACGCGTTGGTGTCGATTTTTAATATCATTAAAAAAATTAATATTTTGATTAAGGACCGCCAGATAAATTTTGAAAACGCGGCTGTGCTGTTAAGCGCATTCCAGAGCGTTGATGACGTGATCAGGATTTTTGATTTTAAACCCAGAGAATTAGACCCCGGTCTCCAGGAACTGATGAACAAAAGAGAGGCGGCAAGAACCGCCGGTGATTTTGAAAAAGCAGACCAGATCAGAGAAGAGTTGCGTGAGCTTGGGGTGGATGTTCAGGACCTTAAAATATAGAGAGAATCAAATGAAACCGATTTATTTTCCGTTTACATATATTCCGGAATCTGTTGCAGACTCCTTGAGCCGATTTTTAGGCAGGATAATTGTTTTGCAGCCCGTTTTAAACAATCAACCGGAATTACTTCACCGATTAGAAGAAGATCGTCAAATCGAAATCCATGTTCCGTTTACTGAAGATGAGGATCGTTTGAATGCCTGTTCAAAAGACTTTCAACAATGGGGACGGACCCATCAGGGCGATGAAGCATCCTTAAAAGGTATTTTTAAAGATGGCTTTTCCAACCAAACCTTTACCGCACAGATTCGAACGGATATTTTAAAGAGTGATGTGGACACGGTTGTTGAACCGGATCCGGTTTTTCCGTCCCGGCTGTTTTTGTTGATGGCTCAGGATTTGGACTTACAGCAGAGTGCGGTTGACCGGGAACTGGCATTATCAATTGACGATGAGATGGCATTGTTTACCAGCATGACCGGTGAGGGAAAAATCCTTGATCCGCCGAAAGAAAGTTATATTAAAAATGACTACGGAACATATATGACCGGTTCACGAATTTCTGCCTGGTTCAATTTGATAAAAAAAGATGTGGAAGAATCCGCTTTTTTTGTAACAAACAGTCAGGCGGTGCTTGATAAGACATTAGA
>JAQIBZ010000108.1 GCA_027858815.1 Desulfobacteraceae bacterium | reverse complement strand
AAGGATAAAACAGGAAACTGGTATTATATCAAGGACTACGAAGGCACCATCGGATGGATCAATAAAGACATAATGGCGCAAATTGATACGGTGATCACAAAACCCAGAGATGAACGATGTAATATCCGATCCGGGCCCGGCACCAATAATGATGTGATCTTTAAAGCCATTAAAGGGGTCCCGTTTAAGGTGATAGAGCGAAAAGGTGACTGGATTCATATTAAACATGCGGACGGGGATGAAGGCTGGATTCACAAGATTCTGGTATGGTAGAAGACTGAAGACTGAAGGTAGAAGGTAGAAGGTAGAAACGGGCGGCCTTTTGTTTCTGAAACAATTCCGCCAATTGATAAGCAACGTTGAATAAAGGAAAAAAATTGGGCGAATTAAAGATTCCTGAAAATAGAAAAATTATTGTCGGCGTCGGTTCCGCGCTGATGGACATGCTGGCTAAAGAACCGGATGCATTTATGGATCGACTGGGTGTTGAAAAAGGCGGGATGAATCTGGTGGATCAACACTATATTGATCAGTTGCTTGCTCAGACATCATCAACGCCGTCAGTTGTCTCCGGTGGATCTGCATGTAATACGGCTTTTGGTGTGGCAAAACTGGGGGGACGCGGGCGGTTTGTTGGCAAGATGGGGGATGATGAACTCGGAGAGCTCTTTAAGCAGGATTTAACGAACAATCAGGTGGAACCGGTTTTGTTTAATTCCACAACACCTACGGGTCGGGTGCTGTCCGTAATCACACCGGATGCCCAACGTTCCATGTTTACCTATCTGGGCGCGTCGGCCGAAATGCATCCTGATGAAATATCGCTGGATTGTTTTACGGATGCGGCCATTGTCCATGTGGAAGGGTATCTTCTGTTTAACCGCGACCTGATGATGGCGGTATTGAAAACGGCAAAAGATAACGGTTCTCTGATCAGCCTGGACCTGGCTAGTTTTAATGTGGTGGAAGCGTCCATGGATATTTTAGATGACATTATTAAAGAATATGTTGATATTTTAATTGCAAATGAAGATGAAGCCAAGGCATACTGCGGACATACAAATGAAGCCAATGCCTTGAAAGCATTGGCTGAAAATGCAGATATGGCGGTTCTTAAACTGGGGCCCAAAGGCAGCCTTGTTGCCTGTCAGGATAAGATAACGACGATTGCTCCGATGGGGTCCGGTAAAGCATTGGATACAACCGGGGCCGGTGATTTGTGGGCTTCCGGATTTTTATTTGGAATGGTCAATGGGTATTCTTTTGAGAAAAGCGGTCAACTGGCATCTGCCTGTGGATATGAAGTGTGTCAGGTGATTGGTGCAAAAATTCCGGAAGACGGATGGGCCCGAATAAAGAAGTTCTTATAGCAAGTATCTGTTTTTTTTTAATTAACGACTGCGATGGAGAAACTAAATGAGCGAAGAACAATCCCGTAAGGAACTGCTTGAAGAGCCGGATCCGTTTTTAGTGTTTGTCGGCCAGATGATGGATTTTGGCAAAAAATATCAGAACCAGATTTTGGCTGCGATTGGTGCTGTCGTTGCGGTGGCCATCGTGATAACCGGAGTGGTATATTATAAAAATCTATCTGAAGACCGTGCCGCGACAATGCTGGGGAAGACAACTGCAAAATACAATGCGATTAAAAAAGATGAATCCTCTTTTATCGCTTATGAAGAAGTGAAAAAAGGTTTTAAGAACATTGCGGAAAAATACGGATCAACTGGTGCCGGAAAAGTTGCGCTCTTGCAGTATGCGGATGTATGCTTTCTGACTAGAAATTATGATGAGGCAATCACCGCATACAACCAGGCACTGGATGCGCTGGGTAAAACAGAGTTTAAGACCATGATTTTAAGCGGTCTGGCATATTCTTACCAGGAAAAAGAAGATTTTGAACAGGCGGTAAAATATTTTAAAATGATCATGGCAGATGCTGCTGCTGTGATGAAAGATCAGGCACTTTTTAATCTGGGCCTTATCTATGGTAAACAGGGTCAGACTGAGCAGGCAAAAGAGGCTTTCAGCAAGATAGTTTCCGAATATCCGGAGTCCATGTATTTTGATTTGGCCAGCGAAAAAATTACCGGTTAAGCTCTATCCTTGAACCTATTAACCTGAGTTTCTTTATGCGGGTAGACGTAACCGGTCAGATTGAACGAATCACGTATACCAACCCGGAGAATGGATATACCATCGCCCGGGTGAAAGTCCGGGGGGAAAAACGGGTGGTTTCCGTTGTTGGAAATCTGGTACCCGTTCACGGGGTCGAAATTATCAATTTTTCGTAAACTGTTGTTCTGTAAGCGTTTACAGGGTTCAGCTTATGAGAGGCGCATGGCTCTATGACTTACTAGTCGTACTTCAAGTT
>JAQIBZ010000068.1 GCA_027858815.1 Desulfobacteraceae bacterium | reverse complement strand
TTATACGGCTTGTTCCAGTCATTTTTCAAATCGCTCATGGCGAAAAGAATCCGACGATGCACGGGCTTTAAACCATCCCGAACATCAGGGAGCGCTCTTCCGATGATGACACTCATCGCGTAATCCAGATACGACTGTTTCATCTCTTTTTCTATACTGATTGCTTCATTTCTTTCTTCGACCTGCGTCATAACCTCTCCTGCTCAAAAAACTTACACAAAATACATTGTGCTGTAAAAGCGCTTCCGTGATTTCTTATTGTTTTACTTGCTGATAAATCCGAGTGAGGTAAATGCCAAGAGTACTTCATAAACGATCAGCGCTGTAAAGTTTCCAAAAATAAAATAAATAATACCGCCACCGACAATTGCCGGGACACCCATCAAAACCATGGTGCCAACTTTTCTGCTGATTGCTGACATTTCCATGTTGCGATCTCCTTAATTCGTAAATTATCATGGCTTCGCAAAAAGTCCAACTTCTGCGTTGCGCTGCATTCTGCGTTTCTTCATAGTACGATAAGTACAAATCATTACTCAGAATTTACGCGCCTTACCAATTTTAGATTTGGTGAAGCTTTTTTCTTTGCCATATAAATCTGATTTTTTACCAGTTTATCAATTATGCTTCTATAATCATAGCCAGTCCCATACCGCCGCCGATGCACATGGAAATCAGGCCTGTTTTTAACTGTCTCTCTTTCATGAGATTCAGACAGGTCACCATCTGACGCGCGCCTGTACAGCCAATGGGATGACCAAGAGAAACGCCGCTGCCCACCTGGTTGGGTTTCTCAATGGGGATTTCCAGTTCCCGCATGCAGGCAATGGCCTGTGCGGCAAAGGCTTCATTAAGTTCAATCACATCAATATCATGAATGCTCATAGATGTTTTTTTCAATACTTTCCGGATGGCCGGGATCGGACCGAGCCCCATATATGCCGGGTCCATTCCGCCGCCGGCAAACGCCTTGACGGTTGCCAGAACTTCCAGGCCCAGCTCTTTTGCCTTGGCCGCGCTCATCATCACCACGGCTGCGGCCCCGTCATTAATACCGGAAGCATTGCCTGCGGTGACGCTGCCGTCTTTTTTGAAGACCGGCCGCAGTTTGGCCATTTTTTCCATACTGGTTTCCATGGGACGTTCATCCGTATCTACAACCACATCCCCTTTACGCCCTTTGATCACTACCGGAACGATTTCTCGTGCAAATGTACCGTCTTTAATCGCACCCAAAGCACGGTTATGACTGAGCACGGACAATTCATCCTGCTCTTCACGGGTAATGCCGTATTTTTCAACAATATTTTCTGCGGTCACGCCCATATGGTAGCCGTAAAAAATTTCATAAAGGCCGTCATATACCATTAAATCATAAAGTTCTCCCTTACCGGTCACTTCCATCCGGTGGCCCCAGCGGGCTTTTGGCAATGCCATGGGAGCCATGCTCATACACTCCTGTCCGCCGGCAATGATGACATCCGCTTCACCGCACATAATGGAAGAGGCCCCCAAAGCGATTGCTTTTAAGCCGGAAGCACACACTTTGTTAATTGTAAATGCCGGTGTTTCCTTGGGGATTCCGGCGCGTATCATGGCCTGGCGGGCAGGATTCTGCCCCTGGGCGGCCATAAGGACATTTCCCATAATCACTTCATCCACAACAAACGGCGTGGCACTTGAATTCCATTCTTCCAGCTTGCTTTCCAGATCAATCTTGCCCTGTCCCTTTAATGTATCCGGGCCGAATGCTTTCATTTCATCACTGATGACCGGCCGTAGGCCCGCCCGCTTTACCGCTTCATTGATGGCCAGTGATCCCAATTCAATCGCTGAAACGCTCTTTAAAACGCCGCCGAATGAACCCACCGGTGTTCTTGCACCACTGACAATGACTGCCTCTTGCATATGAGAATCCTCCCTGATATTGTAATTAAAATATGATTAATTGTAATTAAAATATGATTATATTTTATAAAAAATATGTTTTCAGATAAATTATTTTTTATATCAAAAAATACATTAAAACACAAGAACAAACCACATACAACATTGAATACTTAAGACAATATAAGTAATTATTTTTACAGCGAGATAACAAACTTAAAACAAACGGCTGCCTTAAATCATTTAAACCCGAATAAATTCATAAAAATATATGTGCCTGATCGCCATCGCCACCCAAATTCACCCGCGTTACCCGCTGATCATCGCGGCCAATCGGGATGAATTTTACAATCGTCCCACAGCCCCGCTCGCATTCTGGCAAGACCAGCCGGATATTCTGGCCGGACGGGACCTTCAGCAAAACGGCACCTGGATGGGAATTACAAAGACCGGACGTTTTGCTGCCATCACCAATTTTCGTGATCCATCATTAATGGGTTCTGCGGCCCCTTCAAGGGGGTTGCTGGTCAGTCATTTTCTTGCCTCAGATCAGCGTCCGGAGCAATATCTTCAAGCCATTAAAGACTCCGGGAAAAAGTATAACGGATTTAATCTGGTTGTCGGCGATATGAAGCAGTTGTGGTGGTATTCCAACAAAAAAAACGACATCGTCAAAATTGAGCCCGGGATTCATGTGATCAGCAACCATTTGATGGATACGCCGTGGCCGAAAACACAGAAAGCATTGGCCGGAATGCAGGAAATCTGCAGCCAAAACACAGCGATTGACCCGGAAGATATTTTTCAGATACTGGCGGATAAAAACCAACCCCCGGACAACGAGCTGCCGGATACGGGTGTGGGCCTGGAATGGGAACGCCTTTTGTCTCCGGTCTTTATTTCGAGTGACATATACGGGACCCGTTCTTCTGCGGTGATCCTTGCGGAACCTTCCGACCAGATAAGGTTTGTCGAACGGACATTTACCCCCCGGAAAGATGTCCCGGCTATTGAAGAAACACGGGAAGTAAAAATGATGGTCTCGTAAAAAGTAACAGGATGGCTAAGTTAAAAGTTCCATGTACAAGGCGTAGTGGTTTTTCAGGCTCGAAATCATACATGTAGTATCTTGAGTGCCTGAAAAACCGCTACAACGCAGTAGATGGGACTTTTTACGACGCCATCAAAAATCAAGGTTCCGGAATAACTGACATGACCAACAAAAGACTCCAGAAATTTCTTTTTCCGGATTTAAACCAAAAATTTCTTATCAGAATTCTGGTGGTCGGCGTTACCGCTTTTATACTCTTTAAATACATATTAATTCCCTTTCGTATCAGCGGATTCAGCATGGTCCCCACCTATAATGACGGAAGCGTTAATTTTTCTTTTACGTTAAAATACCTGTTTACCCCGCCCAAACGATTTGACGTAGTCACTGTCAGATTTGCCGGCAACCATGTCATGCTCTTAAAACGTATTGTGGCTTTAGAGGGCGAAACCATTGAATTTAAAAAAGGTTTTTTATTTATCAACGGCAAAAAAATGCATGAACCCTATGTTTCCAAAAGACAACCTTGGGACCTTGCACCGCGAACAGTGAAAAAAGACCATGTGTATGTGGTGGGAGACAACCGAAACGTCTCTATGGAAAGACACCATTTCGGGCAGACACCCATTAACCGGATCACAGGAGTTCCCTTATGGTAAATCAGAAGAATATCATTATTGCCGGTCTGTTGATTGCTTGCGGCATTGTTGCTTTTTTCATCTTATCACAAAGTGATGAGGCAAAAATAAAAAAACAGTATCATAAACTGGCTGAAAAAGTGGAAAAAAATGGTGCTGAACACGATTTAATCGCTGCAAAAACAGCCCATGAAATTGAACAAATGTTTACCGGCTCCGTCCGCATTCAAATACCATCCTATTCAGTTGATAAAACATTTCCCCGCAGCGAAATATCTCCGCATGTGCTTTATGCAAGGGCCCTTTATCAAAAAATGGCCCTTGATTTTCATGATTTTCACATCCAGATCGATGAGGGCATAACATCAGCCGTTGTTGGGCTGACAGGCGTTTTTGAAGCAACCACAACTTCGGACGAACAGGTGGATGAAATCCATGAAGTGGAATGTACGCTGGAAAAAATTGAAGATGAATGGATGTTTACGGGGATTCGGGGAGTAGAAGTCTTGGAACGATAATTTGCGATACGGATTGCCGATCTTACCGCATCTACGGCGTCAAATGATTAACCCATCCCGCCAACGGCGGGATAGCGGAAAAGCATTTTCCTTGTACCTGCAGCAACCTCGACAATCCTTCAGGCTGATATGCATTCCCACGGAGGACCGTGGGAACGAGAAAAACGAGAAAAAAAACATCGAACATCCAACATCGAATTCTGAATTAAAAATTGATACGATTGTAAAAAATCAAATTTTTTTGTTTAATTCATGGGGCGCGTTTGATGAATTCTTTAGCTTGTCCTGGTACATATTTTTCAAAAAACCGCCTCAAAAACCTGCCAATTTTAAGCAATAAGAAAAAACTGTTTTTTGAAAAAGAAACTATCCTCTTTGCTTTCAATAGCTTTTTGGGTTATTCTAATTGCTGAAAATAGTAATTTTAAGCAATTAGAATATAAAGAGTATCGAAAAAAATACCCCTGTTTTTCGCTGGGTTTTCTTGGTGTGCCGCATAGCTATTGCATGATGCACTGGGCTGGAAATTTTAACGGTGAGCATTGTATCAAGAACTGAACCGCTACGCGGAATTGGTGTGTACTATTTGACTTTATATTTGTTGTTATGTTAAAAAATAATTACTGCTCTGAGAAATTGTTAAAGTCCGGGGAAGTTCGCCAGCCCAGCTCTTTATAGCGGCTGGAAGGAAGAGAGCAGTTGAAATTTCACGATCACCGAGATGATCGCGTACGCCGGGCGTGTTTATTGTATAGAGAGCATACAATACCCATATATGGGTGAGTTGCGCCTTCAGTTTGTCCAACGTCAGTTCATTTCCTTTTACGTCAACTGGTTCAGTTCAACATTTTATCTATCATTGCAGGCAGTTAATCTCAACTGAGGTATTTGTTGGAGTGACTGTTTGTGTGTAAATCAGTGGCATCGTGCTTGGCAACGATTGATAAAACGCTTATTATTGCAGTCTTCAAGTCTGGAGTCTCTATAAACAATCACAAAAATAATATCCAATCAAAAAATTTTACTTGATATTTGATTAAAATTCGACGGATGGGAAGTAGCCACCAGAGTCCCTGAAAATTTTTCAAATATAGACTAAAATAGAGATTTTGAATGTCCTTTTTTTAGTTTGCGTCAACAATTCCCACTTCTGCAAACGTTTTAATATCTGCGAGTATTCTGGTTGAGGCATCAAGCAATTCCATGGCAACGGCAGCACCCGTGCCCTCACCCAGGCGAAACTCTAAATCTATCAATGGATCGAGACCCATGCGCTCATGCATAAACCGGTGCCCGATTTCCTGGGACCGGTGACTGGCAAACAAATAGGCCCGGGCAGCCGGTGCCAGTTCACAGGCGATCAGCGCACCGGCTGTGGATATCAGACCATCACATAACACCGCGATTCCGTGAGCAGCAGCGCCGATAACCAGGCCAGCCAGCGCGCCGATTTCAAGTCCCCCGACTTTTGCAAGTACGTCTATGGGATCAGATGCATCCGGCTGGTTCACTTCAATGCCCTTTTCAATGACTTTTACCTTCAGCTTCAGCCCGTCATCATCAATACCGGTGCCTCTGCCGGTCAGTTCAGCAACGGGAAGCTTTGAAAAAACGGCAATAATGGCAGTGGATGGTGTGGTGTTGCCGATGCCCATATCACCGGTACCGATCATATCCGGCCGGTTTTCCTTTACCAGTTCATTAGCAATGGATATCCCGGCTTCAATGGCCGCTACTGCTTCATCACGGGACATGGCCGCACCTTTGGTGAAATTGGCCGTGCCTTTACGAACTTTTTTATGAAATATGGGCAAATCCGGTTCAAAATCAAAATTGACTCCGATATCCGCCACCCGGACCTCGGCACCGGCATGATTCGCCAGCACGCTGACCGATGCCCCGCCATTGACAAAATTATATACCATCTGGGACGTGACTTCCTGGGGAAAAAGGCTGACGCCTTCTTCAACCACCCCATGATCACCGGCACACGTTACAATGATCTTCCGGTCAAGACGGACATCAATTTTCCCGGCAATTCCGGCCAGACGGGCAGAGATGGGTTCCAAAATGCCTAGACTGCCAGCTGGGCGTGCCTGATTGCGCAGACGCTCTAAAGCCGCCTGTTCAACTTCCGCATTCGGTTTATTGATTTTTGCTATCGTATCATTTAATAATTTCATTTAATTACCCCTCTCGTTCCCACGGTCCTCCGTGGAAATGCATATCTAATGCAATCATAAAACCGCCGACGATCTCTGTTCACAAAATTCCCGTTGCGAAAAAATATCAAATGATCTCGTACGGGTTCCCACGGAGGACCGTGGGAACCAGAAAAATCAGGCAATAGACATTAAAAAACGCCCAATCCTGTTTCAAGCTTATACCTTCGACCTTACGCCTTCCCGCGTCTTACACGGGGCAATATCGTCTCTGAAAATTTCAACCCCTTTTAGCATGGCACAGAAATCACCGCACATGGAACAGGTTTCTTCTTTTGCCGGCTCCCGACTGTTTCTGATTTTTGCAGCCACATCCGGAAACATGAGCAGTTTTGATAAATCATCCCACCGCATATCCCGGCGGGCCATGGCTGCCTGCTTTTCGGTCTCACGGCGGTCCGGGTACTTTGCAATGTCTCCGATCCGGCAGGCCAGACGTGTTGCCCGAACCCCTTCCCGCACGTCACCTTCGCTGGGCAGCGCCAGATGTTCGGCCGGTGTGATATAACAGACCAGATCAGCGCCATGCCGGCTGGAATTTGCCGCACCAATGGCTGCAGTAATGTGATCATATCCGGCACCGGTATCGGCCGGCAACGGCCCGAGGACGTAATATGGCGCGCCGCCGCTCATCCGTTTTTCGAGCATAATATTACCTTCGATTTCATCTAAAGGCACATGTCCCGGCCCTTCCACCATCATCTGGCAACCCATGTCACGGCCAAGTTCCGCCAGCTCACAATTGATGATCATTTCTGCCATCTGGGCACGGTCATGACTGTCATGAATCGCCCCGGCGCGGATGCCGTTACCCAAAGACAGGACCGCATCATATTTTTTCATCAGCGCGCATACCCTGTCAAACTGCTCATACAGAGGATTTTCAGCATTATTACTGTCCATCCACGATACTAAAAAAGTACCGCCCTTTGACACCAGTCCGCCATACCGATATCCCTGTTTGCGCAGGCGTTCGAGGGAAAACAGATTGATACCGCAGTGAATCGCCATAAAACTTAAACCGTCAGCCAGCTGCTTTTCTATCAGCTCAAACAGGTATTCCGGGTCCAGCTTATTGGGATCCCCATACTGGCGGGCTGCCTCGCAAAACGCCTGATACAGGGGAACATTTCCCACCGGCAGATCCACCGCATCAATCACCGCCCGCCGTATTCCGTCCAGATCTCCACCGGCAGAAAGCTCCATCAAAGTATCCGCACCTTCTTCTTCGGCAATTTTCGCTTTGCGGACTTCCATTTCAATGTCACAAATATCAGATGATGTGCCGATGGATGCATTGACCTTGGTCCGCAGTCCTTTGCCAATGCCGACGACTTTCTGTTTTTGCCTGTTCGGATTACACGGGATTACAATTTCACCGGCTGCCACCCGCTGACGAATCAGTTCGTCTGGAAGGTTTTCCTTCGCAGCAACCGCTTTCATAATATCGGTTAAAACCCCTTCCCGGGCCAGTTCAATTTGTGTTTTAAACATTTAAATTTTCTCCTATATTGTTTTTATAAAAATTATTTAAGTTTCAATGGAATCCCACTGACCACCAGAAAGGCTTCATCGGCAACAGCGGCGATTTTCTGGTTCACGGAACCGGCCAGGTCCCTGTATGCACGGGACATGGCATCTGCCGGAATCAATCCCATTCCGACTTCATTGCTCACGATCACAACATCACACGGAGGCGATGCGAGCACTTCTAAAAAACGACCCACAGGTGCACAGTTTTTTTCATCTATTCCCTGATGATGCATCAAATTGCCCAGCCAGACGGTAATGCAGTCGATAATTACCACCTGCGTGTCCGGTAAAACGTTTGCCAGCGCATCCGCCAGATGAATCGATTCTTCAATTGTCGTAAAGCGATTGCCCCGTTCTTCCTGATGACGTGAAATCCGGTCAGCCATTTCATCGTCAAATGCTTCTGCCGTGGCAATAAATACCTTACGATCATATGATTCTGTAATTTCAAGGGCGTAACTGCTTTTTCCGCTTCTGCAGCCTCCGGTAATTAGGGTTACTTTATTTTTCATTGTAAAAACTGTTCCAATACATCAATTGATTTTTCAAAGTCGTTTTGGCTAAAAATTTCTAAAGTCATTACCCTCTGCACACTATTTTCATTTTTTAAATTTAACAGCAGATATCTTAAAAGCTCGCTATCCAGAAAACTTAAATCCACATGATCCCTTCCGGCATTATTGACCCCGTGAACATGCAGCACACGGGCGTACTTCAGCCATGCGTCACAATAGGCGGCAACATCATACCCGTTAACCACCAGGTGGCCGATATCCAGACAAACCGAGCATTTCTTTTCTTCAACCATCGGCCAGGCCCAGTTGTAATCATAGCCCAGGGTTTCAATGCACAACAGGGACGGCTTGGTCCGATTGGTTAAATCCTCCAGAGACTTTCCGCATTGATTCTGCCAGTCCAGGAGTGTCCTATGCTTATTTGTTGGAGGGTCATTTGACGGCGCATCGTTTAAATGAACGATCCAGGCAAAAGGATTCAGCGGTTCCATCAGGTCCATAACGCGGAACCCTTTTTCCATGGAATTTTTACGTATGGATTCATCTGTTGTCCCCGGCCAGGCATCCAGCGGCAAATGGACGGTATATGACAGATCATTGTCTTGTGCGATTTTTGCCATTTCTTTAACATCGGCCTGAGAGGGAAGGTTGGAGTATTCATCCGACTCAAACAGCACCAGTTCCACGTCATCCACACGGTCTGCCAGGAACCGGAGGTTGGGCAGAATTTCATCCGGAATAATGTAGGACGTGGTTCCCAGACGGCAAGGCATGTTTTGCAATTTTTGATTTTTCATCTTTATCCCATTCCTATACACATAGAACACATAACCATCACCTCAAGCCCCTCACTGACAGCACCTAAGGTGTCCCCAGTCATGCCGTTAATTTTCCGCAAACACCAGAAATTGAATAGAACTCCGAAAGCGCCAGCCACAAACAAAGCTAAAAGTCCCTTCACGCCTCCGAAAATAACAGCAGCTGTCAGGCAGAAAAGTATGACTTTCAAAACCGTTTGTTTGGAACAATGGCTAAGAAACACTGAAGCCAATCCTCCTTCAGACCGGGCATAGGGCATATATGTCATGGTCACGACTTGACCGGCTCGACCCACAATGGGGGCAAATACAAGAATCCGCCAACCCAGGTCCGTCGGAAGACTTACCAGGGCAGCCCATTTAAATGTCAGAACGCTGAAAATCCCGATCGCGCCCATGGTACCGATACGGCTGTCTCGCATGATATCCAACATCTGCTCACGCGTCCGGGAACTGAAAAAACCGTCTGCCGTATCTGCCACGCCGTCTAAATGAAAAAATCCTGAAAAAACGGCCAATGCCATAACACCTGCCAGGCCCGAAATAAGAACCGGCATTTCAAGCAACAGGGTTACCCCATAAACCATTGCTGCGCATACCCCTATGACCAGACCAACAGCCGGGAACCAGACTTGTGATCGTCCGACATCATCTGCTTCAAATTGCTGATAAACAGGCAGTACAGATAAGAATTGCAATGCCGCAAAAAATTGTTTCAATAATTTTACCCTTTCGCTGCTTGTGCCTGGATCTCCGGACGAATCGCCCGGGCAAAAAAAAAGGTCCCGACAGCTTTAAAAAAGCTAACGAGACCCGCAACCATCCAGATTAATGAATATATTTCAGTCTGAAAATTCACACGACTGACACGTAATCATATTTACGCCAATAATTCGTCAATATTTAATCTGGGAAAATACAATCAAAATGTGCTGTTCCACGACACACTGATTCATATTTTTGAAAAATCGTCTTCTGGCTTATGGATCATCCTACTTTCCTCTCCTTCCCATCCCTTTAAGGACGGTGGTTAACCGAGGATTTCGTCACCAATTACAGCGGCGGGTCCGCCAGGGATTTACACCCTGTTCCGTTATTTTCGTTTGTTTCTGTAACGCTTCAGCAAAATATAAGTCAAGCGGTTTTTCATTCTTTTTTTCTGCCCATAATTTCAAACACTCGCATTGTAACGCTTTTGTACTTTTCGAATAAGGGATTCATAATCCTTACAAACTATCTGCTCGCAGCCATTGATCGGCGGACGCTGAACCATGACCACAAGGCATTTGCTTTGTTTTGCAGCTTCCAGCTTTTCGGGCAGTCCTCCGGCAGTGCCGCCGTCTTTGGTAACCATCACTCCGGCATCACTTAAACGAATGTGCGCCAGGTTTTGCTCGACAGAAAACGGCCCGCGTTCGCAAATCAGATGGCCATCAAGCAGTCCTTGGGCATATGCATCTTTTCTGGCTGTTTTGCCATCTAAAATACGGGCGGTCAGCGGCTGCCCGGTCTGCGTTGATGCCTGAACATAGGGGGCAAGGTTTCTGGAACCGGTTGTCAGCAAAACCGGTTTTCCCGGTACAAAGGCTTTCTGAGCAGCATCCAAATGGTCAGCTGCCAGGATAATATCCTGATGAGCAACGTCTGATTCCGGTCGGGCAAAAACCAGCAGGGGAATATCCAGTTTTCGGGCAACCTCTCCGGCATTCTGACTGACGTTCACCGCATAAGGGTGGGTGGCATCCACCATCATCCGGATATGATGTTTTTGGATCAGTGCCGACAGGCCGGAACTATCCAGGCATCCGCAGTGGCGATGGATCAGATCATGATCGCCCACGTTTAATTTAATCCGGGTTGCAGTTGATACCAGCACGGGTATTTTCAAACCTGCTAAACCCCGGGCAATCGGTGCGGTATCGGATGTGCCCCCCAGCAGGAGAATCAAACGGCATATCCCCTGGGCATAACCAGCCGTCCGTTGACAATCCGGGCTGCTTCGCTGGTAATAATCACGATCGAACGCATGGTGATATCAAGTTCTAAAATATGTCCCAGATCACTCAAACAGGCTTCCTCGTCTTTGGATCCCGCATTGGTGACTACCGCTGACGGCGTCTGAGCGGACCGGTATTTTCCGAATATTTCCACTGCTTCATCCAGCTGTTTTATCCGTCGTTTGCTTCTCGGATTGTAAAGGACTGTGACCAGCCCCGCTTTGGCAACCCCATCCAGACGTATACGAATTTGGTCCCAGGGCACTAAGAGATCACTCAAGCTAATTACCGCAAAATCGAGCATCAACGGGGCTCCCAAAGCCGCAGCAGCAGCCGACGCAGCGGTCACTCCCGGTACAATTTCAATTTCCACGTCCGGAAATTCTGCCGCACCAAGCTCAATGGCCAGTCCGGCCATGCCATAGATTCCCGCATCCCCGGATGATATCAAAGAAACCGTATTCCCGGCAGCTGCCTGTTCAAGCGCGGCTCGGACGCGTTCAATTTCTTTACGCATACCTGTGCTGATGGTTTGCCGGTTTCCGATCAGATCCGTGATCGATGCCATATAGCTGGAATATCCGACCACCACCTGGCTGTTGGATATGGCGGTAAGCGCTGCCAGAGTCCGGTGCTCCGGTGCTCCCGGGCCTATTCCGACCACATAGAGTGTTCCAGCGCCAGTGCAATGGTCACATTTTTGTACTTCTTCTTTTTTGAGATCAGGCATGTTCTGTTTCCTGCCAGTAAAGCCGACGGTTCTGCAACCGCCGGCAGGTTAACTTTTGATTTTACAAACTCAGATGTTTCAAAATCACGATTTGACGAACTAATTGCCGAAGATGAGATAAACCGCAGCCCGGTTTGTAGACGATGTGCGGCCTCCCGGATGCCAGGTTCATCAATTTTTATGTCTGCTGAAGCCATTAATCGAACGTCATCAAAACCGTATCCGGCGTCAGTCAGGGATGCGCCCAGAGCGGAGATGATTTCATCCGCAGATGTTCCACGGCGGCAACCGATACCGGCAATCACGTTTCGAGCGGCTTCTGATGTGTTGGTAATAATGGGTTCAGCATCTAATAACCAGCTCACCTGCTCCGTCAGGCGATTGGCGCCCCCTTCGTGACCGCTGAGCAGGCTGATTGCCCAACGGGCATGTACGTCCGTCACAACAATTGCCGGATCGATTAACTTGTGAGACACGCAGGGCGCAATGGACCGGACCACAACTCCGGCGGGCATTACATAAATTAGCCCCCGGTAACGGGTAAACAATTTCTGTGTTACAGCGGCCACCTGATCAAAGGAAAAAACATCCGATTGTCCTTTGCTGCAGGATTGATGCACATAAATATCGAGTCCGGAAAGTTTCGCGGACAAATGCCGCAACACGGCAAGGCCTTTATCGCTGAGCGTCAAACCGGCTATCGGTCCCTCAATTAAGGGGATTTCTTTTTCGGGCATTTTCAGGCTTTTCCTTTTCGGTATCCGTGTGAAAAAGACCGGTCATAAAGTTTTGACACATAATCAACAGAAGGTGCCAGCGAAGGGCCCACCACCACCATGGCCGTTTTTGTGATCCCTTGTTCAGATGCCTTTTGAGCCAGATTTTTTAACGACGATCGAATTATTTTCTGCTCCGGCCAGGAGGCTTTGTAAATAACCGCAGCCGGGCAATCCACCCCATAAAACGCTGACAGGCGAACACATGTTTTTGCCAGGTCGCCCATGGAAAGAAACAGGCACAGGGTTGCCCGGGTTGCTGCCAGGTTTTCAAGTTCCTGGGTTTCCGGAACCGGTGTCCTGCCGGCCACACGACTTAAGATGATCGTCTGGGAAACTTCCGGCATGGTCAGTTCCGCATTAAGGGCGGCGGCGGCCGCCTGAAAACTGCTCACCCCGGGAACCACATCATAAGGTATATCCAAAGCATCCAGACGGATCATCTGTTCGGCAATGGCCCCGAAAATTGACGGGTCACCGGTATGCAACCTTACAATCGACAGGTTTCTTTCCCAGGCATTTTTAATCACTGAAATAATTTCATCCAGACTCATGCCTGCTGAATCATGCACTTCCGCGTTTTTCGGGAGCAACTCCAGCAGCTCAGGGTTGACTAAAGACCCGGCCCATATGCAGCATTCGCATTTTTTAAGCAGCCGGTGCGCTTTGAGTGTCAATAATTCGGGATCCCCCGGACCGGCACCGACAAAATAGACTTTCATAAGTATTCCTTCATTTAGTATTTACAAGTACCGACCGATGCTCCAGCATCACAATCGAAAGTGACCGTACCGGTTGCTTTTTCAATTCCAGCGACATTACCGGAAAAATTGTCTCTTCGGGCAACCCTAAATCCATACACATCCAGGCCTGGTGGGTCTCTTTGAGTTCATCGACCAGGTTTGCGGACCAGGTATATGCGCTTTGTGTGCCGCATAAAACTGCAATCGGACTCACATCGATCAAATCCGTTGCACAAATATCCGGATTCCGGCCATGAGCACTGATAATACGGGAAGCAACAGATGAAAGACCCAGCCGGGAAAACGCCAGTTGAACAGAACTGATCCCGGGAATTACCCGGCAGCGTTCCCGGCCGAAATGCCGATGCACCGGTGCGGCAAGACTGAACAAGCCAGGATCCCCACTGACCAGAAGGGCCACCTGTTTATGCTGACCACACAGTTTTTCCAGTAGTTCAATGGCGTCATGGCTGCCTGCCGGACAGAGTGTCTTCGGTGCCGGCAGGTCTGAAAACAGATCCAGCAGCCGGGCTGAACCTGCAATAACATCAGCTTCTTGAGCAGCGGACCATGCAGCAGGTAATAGATATTCTCTGCTGCCCGGGCCGCACCCGATGATGATTAATGATTGCTTAGGATTGACGTTTGAATTGATTTTCAGATTCATCCTTCACCTTTCCATCCGGATTCACCGAGAGGAGATCCATCCATCCGGATTAATCCTACACGAACCAAAAGCTTGTTTTCACAGCGATGCAAAACCGCTTGTGCAATCCGATCTGCCAGCGCGCTGGCCAAAATGGTTCCATCTGTTTTATCTAATTCAGCAAAAATCTGTTCTGTTGTATTGGGTATACCGTCAATGATGATATTTTCATCCCAGGCTACCCGGCATACATTTTCAACCGCCTGACTGCCTTCTTTTGAATGGGTGTAAAAATTCCCAGTCAACAGTTTTGCCAGTTTTCCGGGATGTCCCACCAGATCAACGCGCCGGTAATTTTCAGCCACCGCGCTGTCAATTCCAGTGCCCCATTCATTGAGCACTTCAATGATGGCTGCTTCCCTTGCTCCCCGCCATTTGGCTGCTGCTTTTGCGCTGATATTGCCGGGAACCAGCACCGGACTGTCAATGCCTCCAGCCGCAGCCACTCGCATGGAAAGCTGTATGGTTTTAATCACGGCCTGACGGCAGTTGGGCCGGACAATGCCGGTGGTTCCGAGAATGGAAATGCCGCCCACAACACCCAGACGGGGATTAAACGTCTTTTCCGCCAGCGCTTTACCATCCCTGACAGATATCGTTACTTTCAAGGGGCGATCCGTCTCCTGTTGCACAGCCTGCTGAATCATCTGCCTTGGCACCGGATTGACAGCTGCCTCACCAACCGGTATCTGGAGTCCGGGCCGGGTCACAATACCGACCCCTTCCCCGGCTTCAAAAATCAGCGGGCCGGGTTTTAAGAACTCCAGACTCACACAAATTTCTGATCCATGGGTCACGTCCGGATCATCCCCGGCATCCTTGATTACGCTAGCAGTCACAGTCAAACCATTGTGCATTGAAGACTCAATGGGAACCGTCAATGTATCCCCGCCGGGAAGATCAATTGTCACATCCTCAGGACACTTTTTCCCGACAAGCATCATCGCAGCCGCTTTTGCCGCAGCCGTTGCGCAACTCCCTGTGGTTATGCCGAATCGACCCATTTCTGCCGCCTGATATGAATGATGACTGTTGCCATATAACCGTATTTCCCGTCTTTTGCTTCCCGTAAATCCGTACTCAAAAACTCCCGACCGGGCTGTTCCGCGTAGCAGGCGATATGGGCGCAATCAATTAAATTCCGGCGCTCCAGTAGATCCACCAGTTGATTGATCAGCTTTCCGGCCTTATAAAGAACAAGGGTTTCACAATGATCCAGTGCCTGTTCCACCTGCTCCAGATCAGTCGCCGGCATTACCATAAGCCGCCCCTGCTGAATGGTCAGCGACTCCCTGAAACGGGCGCCGGCCGCCTGAAACGCACTGATCCCCGGTATCACATGAATACTTTCCGGCACCAGCTTACCGGAGAGGGCTTCCAGCAGATAGTGGCTGGTGCTGTAGAGCAGCGGATCTCCGATGGTAATCTGCACCACTGACTTACCGGCCTTTACCCAGGCAGAAATTTCACCGGCAACGGTTTTCCAGAAATCATTGGTTTCGGATTCATTCCGCTTCATTGCGTAAACTTTTTCGATAACTTCCTGGTCTTTGCCTAAAAATATTTTAGCCGCTTCAAGGGCCAGGCTTTTATCTGCGACCCGGCTGCGGGGGGCTATGATCACGTCCGCCGAATGAATCAGCCCGCCGGCCCGAAACGTCACAAGATCGGCCGTTCCCGGACCCACACCCACTGCATAAAAATGCCCGGGCTCTGTTTTTATCTGTTCCATAAAATTCATGAAGATACTCTCCGTAAAATATGTATTACGCTGGTTTTCTGATTTCCGCCTTCTATAGTCTTTCTCCTGTTTTCCTTCACCAGACCACCCACATAATCCAGGTAGCGGCTGCCAGAAACATCATGCGGAGCAACTGAGCGGTAAACGCCATTATAACTCCCGGCCGAAAGCCCAGCATGCCGATGTATGTGGGTAAAATCCGTTTGAGGGTCCGAACCGGTGCAGTGACACCAGATCCTGCCAGCAGGATGGTGAGCACCTGTTTTGCGCTCAGGGTTCCATCCTGAATAAAACCGGCCGCAGCTGCCGTGCCTGAAAAGATTCCTGCAGCCTGGGCCGGAATGATAACGCTGGACTGGGGCGGCAGAAATGACGGATTAAACAGCCAGGGCAAAGCATTTCCCAGATAATCAAACACACCGCAAAACTCCATTAAGCTCACCAGCGTAAAGGTCAGTATAAAAAAGAGCCCGATACGTTTGATTGTTTTTATGCTTCGCTGCCAGACCTGTTCCAAAAATTGTCGGGTCCGTTGTGACGTTTTTACAGCAGTTTTTTCCGAGGCATTATCCGGAGCATCCGGCCGCACGATATTTTCAACGCCCATTGCCGGAGCAATAATCCAGGCGGACAATATCAACACCACAATAATCTGGGCAAAAATCGCCCCCAGTCGGACACCGGTCACCACGGTCATGGCCTGGGAACCGCACACCATGCCGATAGCCAAAATGTATGACGGCAGATGCCCAAGCGTGGATAAACTCGACGACACCAGCACGGAAGTATAGAGCTGGCGATTGTTGATCCTCCCGGTATCGCGTGCAGCCACTAAAATGCCATTAGCAATCGATGCCTTTCTCAAAGCGGCGAAAAAAGCAGGTGCTGTCGCAGGTGTCAGACGTCCCAGACGAATCAACGGCCAAAAAAATATACTAAAAAATTTTACAAAACCGGATACTTCAAGTGCCGATGCCAGCAAAACTGCGATACTGATGGCAAATAATGTTTCTGTCAGCTGGATTGTCTTGCGCGTCCAGAAACCCTGCGGGCTGTTTTTTTCCGAATAAAATGGAACATGCTCTGTCTTCCAGGCCCTGTATGCCGATGGTTTTCTTTTTGAAACAGACGATGAATGTTCGGAAACCGGATGATCCACGGTTTTTTGCGGCAAAACAGATGCGTCTTTTTCTGTGATTACTCGGCCAGCCGGGGCGTTATCGACAACGGCTGTTACCTTTGACGGCCCGGCAAACATTGCAGCCATTACAAAACAAACAACTAATATATATCGTGTGTTTTTCATTCTTTTTCCGTCATTAAGTTTCTTGTGCCATCAGGGCCAATGCGTTTACTGCCGCAGCAGCAATCGCACTTCCGCCCCGGGGCCCGACATTGGAAACATAACAAAGCCCGCTTTCCATCAGGGCCTGCTTGCTCTCCGCTGCTCCGACAAATCCGACCGGCGTACCGACCACCAGGGCCGGACGAATCCCTTGAGTGTCTGCGAGTTCCAGTAGGGTCCAGATGGCTGTGGGCGCATTGCCCACCGCCACAATGGTGTTGTTTAATTTTTCTCCAAGATACCGCATGGCAGCAGATGATCGTGTGCAGCCGGTCTTGAGCGCCAGTTCTTTGACCTTTTCGTCACGGATTTTACAGATCACCTCATTGGCGGTGCGGGTAATGCCTGCTTTAAGCATCCGGACATCACAGATAATTGGCAAACCGTTTTTCATCACCTGGCGTGCTGCTGCAAACGCATCCGGATGAATCCGGATGGTTTCTGCCAGTGCCAGATCCCCTGCCGCATGCACCATTCGCCTGATAATCGGCAGGTCCTGATCAGATATTTTTTCACTTTTTATCGCTTCATTGATCATTTGATGGCTCAACACCTCAATTTCATTTCCGGTTACGGGCAATCCGTCCATCAGCGGATGTGACCAACCAGTTACTTGTTTGCCCATAATTATCCTTTTCTCTTCCTGCCGCGTGACGCAGCATAAATATTTTGTGTAAAAGCACGGATCGCTTCCGGCCGTGACGCCCAGTGCAGATGAACATAGCTTGCCAGTATATTCTTATGATTATTCAAAAACCCCTCGGCTTCTATTGCTCGTCGTTTTTCAACCCGGTAACAGCGCTGCCAGTTTTGGTTGAGAAAAGCCGGGTCAACAATGTCTGAATAATGAAATTCATGTCCCCGTATTCTGACGCCGGGTTCTCCCCAGCAGCAGGATTCAGTCAGGGTTACGACAGCATACCCAAGTCGATGCAAACGCTTATTCATCCGGGTTTCCACCGGGAGCACACCGGCCATCGGGTACCGGTTTCCATTCTGGTCGACGACTCCCTGGCTGAGATACATCAGTCCTCCGCATTCGGCATAGATCAGACGTCCGCTTGCGGCAAAGCCGGACACTGCATCCCGCATTGCCGCGTTGGCGGAAATTTCTTTTGCGTGCAGTTCCGGATAACCACCGGGAAAATAAAGTGCGTCCAAATTTCCCGGCAATTCTTTATCCCGGCATGGAGAAAAAGGCACCCACGCTATACCGGCCGCCGCAAGGCGTTCCAGATTATCAGGATACACAAAACAAAACGCCTTATCCTGTGCAATACCGATCCGAACATTTTTCGCATGAACATAAGAATAGGGTTTTTGAGAAACACTGATTTGCTCTTTTTGAGCTGCCGGCATTTGTGCGCAAAGAATTCTTTCCATTTCCAGACAAGGTTCAACGACATCGGCCAGCTCATCAATTAATCCATCCACCTGGTTTTCTTCACCGGCATTGACCAACCCTAAGTGACGGCTTTTTAATTCAGGCAGGCTGTTGCGTAAAATCGATCCCAACAGCGGCGGCAGGCCCGATGAATTGAGCGCCTCTCCCAGAATCCGGGCATGATTAGCGGACCCCACATGATTTGCAATCACACCGGCAACCTGTATATTATCTTCAAATGTCGCAAAACCCTTAACTGTGGCGCACAGACTGCGGGCGGTACCGTGCGCATTCACTATCAGCAGTACCGGCAGCCCCAAAAGAGATGCCACATGGGCGGCTGAGCCCTCGGAACTGACAGCAGAAGCACCGTCAAACAATCCCATGGCCCCTTCAACGATGGCAATCCCGCCCGATTGCATCTGGTCAGAATACATTGATTTCACATAGGTTTCCCCGCACATCCAGGGATCCAGATTATAGCAGGATTGGCCGGCAGCTGCCGTCAGGTAGGACGGATCCAGAAAATCCGGGCCGACTTTAAAAGGGTGAACCATTATACCTCTGTGCTTTATGGCCCGCACCAGTCCCAATGCCACCGATGTCTTGCCCACGCCGCTGCCGGTTCCGGCAATCACAAATCCGCCGCACCCATTAAAAGTCTTCATAAAACAACCTCGCGTATCAGTATTCCGGCTGCCAGACAGACAATGGATGTCATTTCCATCAATCTGACTGCCCGGGCTATCTGATGAGGTTCTGCAACTACATCACCATTTCCGATTGTTGGCCTTTCCACTGTTTTTCCGGCATAAACTGCGTAACCACCGATTTTTGCGCCGATACCTCCGGCAATGGCGGCTTCACCCCATGCGGAATTCGGGCTCTCATGCAGTTTCCAGTCCCGCAACGTCACACTGATGACACCGCGAAAGTCATTCCCGGAAATCAGGGCTGCGAGCGCGGCACACGGCATGGTGAGCCGGGCCGGAATAAATGTCAGCAGATCATCCAAACGGGCTGCGCACCACCCAAAAAGATGGTAACGTTGATTGCGGTATCCGAACATTGAATCAAGGGTGCTGACCGCCTTATACATGATGACGCCGACCGGTCCAAAAACAAGCATCACCATAAGCGGGGCTGTTACTCCGTCAACCATGTTCTCTCCAACAGATTCGACAGCTGCCCGGGCCACTGCCGGAGCATCCATGGCCGAGGTATCCCGGCCGACAATCATGCTCACTGCATGGCGGGCGCCCGCAAGATCTTCATGATCCAGGTGATCTTTTACCCGCATGGCATGCCGGGAAAGATCACGGGTTGCGAGCGCCGTATACAATACCCAGATCATCACGATATCCTTTCCAAAAGGCCAGATTGCACCGGCACATTCCATGAATCCCAACACACAAGCACCTGATGTAGTGACAACCATCACAACGGTTACGCATCCGGCAGCCCGTTCATTTGAAATCCATCGGCGGCTGACAGACTCCAGCCACGCGGCATACCGCCCGATCCATCGAACCGGGTGCGGTAAAAATTCAGGATCACCGATTAGCCAATCCAGGCCATACGCAATGATAATATGCACACCGATGTTCATCATATCCCTGCCAGCTGATAAATCCGGTCCAGATCGATCCGCTCCCGCACATGGTCTGCCAGACGGTCAAGCGCGTTGTTCAGATCATAAACAACCCCGGTTTTTATGGGTGGCAGGCTTTTTGCTGCCCGAAGATCATTGACAAACCAGCGCCGGAATCCGTCAGCATCAAAAATGCCATGCAGATATGTGCCGGTTATACGGCCATCTCCCGAGGTTATTCCCATTGTTGCGTCCGATGTTTTCAGCCAGATTTTTTCGTCACGGACCTGAGTCACCCCATGATGAATTTCATACCCTTCAACGGTTTGTCCGGATTCCACATGTTCGGCCCGGGTGCGTTTTAATGTCTTTTCAGGGGCAAGGGTGGTGCTGCACGATAAAAGCTTAAGCCCCGGCATATCGCCATAGCCTGATTCCATATGGTCCGGATCATAAATGGCCTGGCCCAGCATCTGGAAACCGCCGCAAATTCCCATTACCCGGCCGCCTTGCTGATAATAGTCAATTAACTGTTCACTACGGTTTTCTTGGCACAGCCACACAAGATCGGCAGCCACACTTTTACTGCCCGGCAGCAGAACCAGGTCCGGACAACCTAACGGCATGCCCGAACGGACGATGCGAACCGACACATCCGGCTCCAGAGCCAACGCATCAAGATCGGTAAAATTGGAGATATGCGGCAGATCAATGACCGCGATGTCTATGTCTTTGGTATCTGATGACGGGGAAGACGATGCGGCGGATTTAAATTCCACGGAATCTTCTTCCGGCAGGCCGAGGTTCGGCAGATAGTCAATCACCCCGAATGTCGGCCGCCCGGTATAGCGGGTTGTTAAAGCAAATGCAGAGTCCAGAAGCGACGCATCACCCCGGAAGCGATTGACAATAAATCCTGCCAGCAGATCCCGCTCCCACGGCTCAAGAACGGCAAACGTACCGATAAACGATGCGAACACACCGCCCCGGTCAATGTCTCCCACCAAAAGTACGGGAGATTCCGCAAACCGGGCCATGCGCATATTCACGATGTCATGATGCTTTAAATTGATTTCACCGGGACTGCCCGCCCCTTCGAGAACCATGGCATCATATTCAGATGCCAGCGACTGGTAGCAGTCTTTCACTGACGTAAACGCATCTTCCTTGTAAGCGACATAATCGGAGACATTCATATGTCCGACAGACCGGCCGCGGACAATCACCTGTGATCCGGTATCGCTGTTGGGTTTTAACAGCACCGGATTCATGCGTACATCCGGTGCCACCCGGGCCGCCATTGCCTGGGTCACCTGGGCACGGCCCATTTCGAGGCCGTCGGTGGTGACGTATGAATTTAAAGACATGTTCTGTGCTTTAAACGGCGCCACCCGCAGGCCGTCCTGAAGCAGAATACGGCAAAGTGCTGCGGTCAGAATGCTCTTACCGGCATTGGACCCGGTTCCCTGAAGCATGATCGCCGGTGTTTTTCTGATAATTTTCTGCTGAACCGGTTCGAGAAGTGTTTTAAACGCATTGATCAGCTTCAAATTGTCTTCGGGATTTTTTACTGCCACGCGAACATATTGGGCATCCAAGCCTTC
Organism: Desulfobacteraceae bacterium; assembly: GCA_027858815.1. Lineage (GTDB taxonomy): Bacteria > Desulfobacterota > Desulfobacteria > Desulfobacterales > Desulfosalsimonadaceae > SURF-3. The sequence continues at coordinate 3,799 of JAQIBZ010000068.1, read as the reverse complement.
ATAATCGTCACACACCCGGATCGCGATCTGCTTTTCCAGCATTGCGTTAAACAATTTGTGCCCGGACCATCTTGAATCTATAATTTTCATCAGAAGAAAATTTGCTGTGCCGGGAAATACGTTGAGACCGGAAATTTTCGACAACTCTTTTATCAAACTTTCACGCGCCTGATGGATATGCAGCCGGCTTTGTTTCAGGTATTCGGATTCGGAAAACAAATTATTGCCCACGGCCTGTGCCGGACTGCTCACGGTCCAGGGAGGAAGCGATGCCTTTAATGTGCTAATCAAGCGCCGGTTACCGCAAATCAGGCCCAGCCGAAGTCCGGGAATGGCAAAATTCTTGGTCAAAGACCGTAATATTAAAATATTAGCCTGTTGCCCCACCGGCAGGCGGTCGTAATCAGTCAGATCAATAAACGCTTCGTCTATAAGAAACATGACGTCCGGAAAATCAGCTGCCAGCTCACAACAAAAATTCACTGAAGGACAATTACCCGTCGGATTGTTGGGCCGCCCTAAAATAAGCATGTCTCCGAAGCGAAGCACACCGGACATTTTAGCTATGTCCGGCTCAAAATTCCGGTCCGGATCCAGAAGAACCCATTGAACAGGTATATCCGCATAGCGGGCCGCAGTCGCGTAATCAATATAACAGGGCGTGGGCAACACAACACGTTTGGGGCGTATATGCGAAACAGCCGCAAACAAAAGCTCGGTAGACCCGTTTCCCGCCAGAATTTCATCTGAACGACAATTGTAAAATCCGGCAGCCGCAGAGAGCAATTCCGAACAACCCGGATCCGGGTAATGGCCCAGGTTTTCCTGGTCCCGGACAAGGTCTGCCCAGATGCCGGGTGGCGGGCCGAGCGGGTTGATATTGGCTGAAAAATCCAGAAGATCTTCAGGCAAGCATCCTGCTTTTTGCGCCATGAGTTTTATATTACCGCCATGCATATCCGCTATTTCCTTGTATCTTTCCCCAATTGGGCAGCATTAACCGACCGGGCCGCTATCAAGTGATCGACAAACAGCCCGGCCAGATCATTGACTTCGGTCATTCCCCGGTATACAGGACGTGCGTCGATTCCTTCGGCAGCGAACATGGACTTCCATGAATCCGGATCATCGCCACCCATATCATTACGGGCATGATCACCGGACACTACCATAAAAGGCACCAAAACCGCTTTCTGAACACCGGATTTACGGCAGGAACTTAATATTTGATCAAATGTCGGATGGCCTGCCACCGTCCCTAAATACGCGCGGGAGTCTTTTTCGTTGAGCATGGCATTTACCGCTACATAGCAGAAACCTGAAGAATGGCTTGTCCCGTGTCCCATGAATATAAGAGCATCATCTGCCCCGCGCTCCGGAATGTTTTTCAACAGGATATCAATCACCTGTTCAGCATCACTGACGCTGGACAGTAAAGGGGGACCGATTGAAAGACTCTCAAACTCTGGTTGATAGTGGCGCAGAACCGCCAACATTTCGTCATACTCATGGCCGGGAATAACATGCAAAGACTGCACGGTCAGACGGGTAACGCCTTGTGAGATCAGTTTATTGACAGCCTCTTCCGGCGAAGAAACAACGATGCCCTTTTGGGCCAGTTTTTTGCGGATAATATGAGATGTGTAGGCCCAGTGGATTTCAGCATCCGGAAGACGTTCACGTACTAAGCGTTCCACATTTTTATAAGCCGGCAGTTTCTCATCATTGCTGATGCCAAATGCCACCAGCAAAATGGCTTCTTTTGAATCTGAGATCGTCGGGTCTGCATTTTTTTCAACAGTGACTGCATGAGAGCAGCCGATAATAAAAATCAGCACAAATAATAAACACACTACAAAACCGGTGCTGATCGGAGTGCGCTTATGCAACACTTGGATAAGAGAGGGACTTGTTTTTAATATTTGACGCATTTTTTCTCCTGACCAGAATGCGTCCCCGACTGTCCCCGCTGTTGTAAAAAAAAAGTCCCGGCAGTTTAAGAAGAAAACTGCCGGGACCCGCCCATTTTCATGGAATTGATTATTTTAAGAGATTGTTCCGGAATTAAAGCGGCTGCCGGTTAAAAAAAGGCTGAAGCATATATTCCAATCAGCATGTGCTTTTCCTCGGCACAACTGATGAATATTCTCGAAAAATCGTCTTCTGGCTTATGGTTCAACCTACTATCCACACCTTCCCATCCAATTAAGGACAGTGGCATCATGAGGATTTCGTCACCATTTACAGCGGCGGGTCCGCCAGGGAATTGCACCCTGTTCCGTTATTTTTCCAGTATTTTTGGTTTATTCTAAATCGATATTCGATTCTCCTGATACAAATTTAATATTTCCAAGTTCAGATTTAGCACCCATATAAAAATTTCTAAAGAAAAGTCAAGTTTTTTATGTTGTTTAATAATTTGAGGTGTAATGAGAAGCCAAACTCCAAAATTTTTCATTAAAAAAATGGCGACTATTTTAAAACGATAGCCAGTGATATCCGAAATTAAGTATAAGATATTGAAAATTAATAATTATTATCATTGTTTATCTCGATTTTTCACTGATTATTATCGCCTTCCCAACGTTTCTAATCCCGCATCAGTTTGAATACTTACGAAACACTTTACTATTTCATCTTGTTTAAAGAGCACAAAATCAAGTGCAGACTGGTGGCGAAAACCGACAGTATTCCAAAAATTTTCAGGTGTGAAGAATATCGATAACTATCCTTTCTCTCCCTGCATTGTGTCTGTTTACTTTTATTGACACTTCCTGTATTCTTACGGCTGAAAAGTAACCATTTTAAGCAATTAAAAAAGAAATCATGCAACAAATTAAATATTTCGCTTAAAAGTTTTTCCAGATCATTGAAAAGGAAAAAGATTATCCTTGTACGCTCCGTGATTTGACCATTTTCAATATTGGGAACCTGGGCGGGCTTCGGGTTGCTGAAATAAAAACTGATATGAAAGAGCTTCAAGATTATCGTGGCCATAAAAAATTTAAGAAACCATCAGGTATTCTGTCTATAAAATCAGCCAAACAATTTTCTCATTGTTCTCCGTGTCCTCTGTGGTAAAAAAAATCGAAAATGCCCCTCGTCCCCACGGTCCTCCGTGGGAATGCATATGCGAATTACCACTTTTTACAAACATCCATTAGACCTTCCATGCCCATATAATTTCTTGCACTTGAATATCGCCAGTGTTCGGCCTTATCCACATATCCCCGTTTGACAGGATTATGATGAATATACTCAACCTTTTGCTTCATCATGGCATGACCTTGAATCAATTCCGGATGCACGCCTTCCTGCCAGAATTGATAAGCCCGGTCATCCTTGTGGGCTTTTTTATAAAATGCCAATTGATCGAGTATTGTTTTAACGTTATTTTCAGATAAAAAGCTGATGCGTTTTTTTGCTGTAAATGACTTAAACCGGGCTATATCTTTATCCATTTGATGGCTTTGCGCGATGATATGCATATGATTTTCAAGGACAACATATGCATATACTTTAAGGCCGTCATTGATTAAATAGCGCAACGAATCCAGCAAAATACCGACTGTTTCCGTGCGTGTAAAAACGGGAATCCAGTGCAATACCGTACAGGTCATCAGGTGAGGTTTGTTGACTTCCACAAACTTGTATCGATTTCTTCCCATATATGGACACCAGTATGCATTCCCACGGAGGACCGTGGGAACGAGGGTTCGATGACTTCTTCAATAACGCCAGGGACGTTTATAAAATTATGAACTGATCAGGCCTAAAATCTTTTCCATATCCACATTCT
>JAQIBZ010000054.1 GCA_027858815.1 Desulfobacteraceae bacterium | reverse complement strand
AAATTCATTTGATCAAGAAGTATTATTGCTATAATTTTTATGATTTTAAAAATATATTATTGACGTTTATTGTAAAATTGTTTTGAATACTAAATAAATAGCTTGGATAAAAACCAATTACGAATAAAAAGAGGAAACCAAACGATTTTTTTATAAACATTTGTTTGAAAAAATTGTTTAGGAAACGTTAACAAACACACAAAGGAGTCAGACTTATGAGGACCATGAAGTATTTATTATTTCTGTTAATCAGTTTCATGTTATGCTATTCAGGCCCGGCATTTGCCGGCGTTGACTTAGAAGGCATTAAAATCGGCGGCGCCCTTCGAGTCCAGTACGCGTATAAAGACTGGGATGAAGCAAACAAAGACAAGGGCGGGGATTTTGGATTTGATACATTCCGCTTAAGCGCAAATGGTGAAATCGGGGAAATGATTTTATCCGCCGAGTACCGGTGGTACCCGGAATATGATTGGGATGCCATTCATCACGGATGGATCGGATATAATTTTAATGAAAACTGGCAGGGACAGATTGGTGTGCATCAGGTTCCTTTTGGCATCCAGCCGTATGCGTCTCACAACTTCTGGTTTTCCGGCGCATATTATGTGGGACTTGAAGATGATTACGACATGGGAATCAAAGCGCTATTTAATGACGGCCCATTAAGCCTTTCTCTGGCATTTTATAAAAATGCGGAACTGGGCGCTCCAGGCGATGCCGGAAGATATTCCGTTGATGTGCTCAACGAAGGCAGTGCCAACGAAGAAACCAACCAGGGAAATATTCGTCTGGCGTATACCCTTACCCACAATGACACCTGTTCCACGGAAATCGGTCTTTCCGGTGAATACGGCGGACTATACAACAATACCACAAAGGACATGGGTGACCACTGGGCAGGCGCTGTTCATATGGTAGGAAATTACGGCCGGTGGAATGTCCAGCTGGAAGGCATTCAGTATGAAAACAACCCGGAAAACCCTGCAGGCTCAGATGATGATATCATGAATGTCGGTGCATACAGCTATATGTGGAACATTCCGGCCAAAGCCACAATCGGTACATTTAATGTTGCTTACGGGTTGCCGGTAGACATCGGACCGATTTCAAAACTGACTTTTTATTCCGATAATACAATCATCCAGGCAGACAATGAAGGCAAGGACTGGGATGCGACCTGGCAGAATGTTGTCGGATGCATGATATCCGCAGGTCCGGTATATACCTATATTGATGTCATCTCCGCTGAAGACATGACGTTTATGGGTGGTTCCATGGCAAATAATACAGATGGATGGCAGTCATCCAATAACCGCAACACCCGCATCAATATCAACTTCGGATATTATTTTTAACAGAATTTTTTTGATGCTATAAGATTAAGCGGCCCGGCTTTTAGAATATCCGTATTCATAGAAGCCGGGTTGCTTTTTTTGAAAAAGAAAATTCACAGATATAAATAAAAAAGTTTGTAAAAAAAAGAATCACACCGCATACTAAAAAAAACTTAACTGTATTGCCTCTCAAGGGAACCTCATGACCCTTTTCAAAAAAATACAGAGTCTTTCGTGTGCCGCCACCAAGGCAAATCTTTTTTCTTTTTTTCCCTATTCAGCGCCCAGTGCTCTGTCTTCATTCACATTTCATAACAACAAATCTGCATTCAATGCTCACCCGTCACTTATTATAACAGACAACCCTCATTCAATCGAAGGAACGCGTTATGAACTTTAAGTGCATTTTATTTGAAAAAGAAGCACCGATTGCGTTTATTAAACTCAACCGTCCGCAGGTCTTAAATGCCATGAACAAAATAATGTGGCTGGAAATTCAAACGGCGATGGTAGATGTGATAGCCGATGACACCATCCGAGTGTTGGTTTTTACCGGAGAGGGCCGGGCGTTTTCCACGGGTGCTGATTTAAAGGAATCCAAAACCCGCACCCCTGAAGCATATCGCGATTATCTGGAATATTTGCAAAGCGTTTCTTTAGAAATTATCCGGTTTGAAAAACCCACCATTGCTGCCGTCAACGGTTATGCCCTGGGGTCCGGTTATGAACTGGCCCTTGCCTGTGATATCCGGATAGCGGCAGAAGATGCGCCCATCGGTTCCCCGGAAGCCAGGGTTTCTTCATCGGCAACCGGCGGTGCTTTTCGGCTTTTGCATGATTTAATCGGCCCGGCCAAAGCCAGGGAGTTGTTGTTTACTGCGGAAAATATTGACGGCCGGACCGCCGAAAAAATCGGACTGGTCAACAAAGCCGTCCCCAAAGACCGGCTGATGGATGTGGCGTGTGCCATGGCCGCTAAAATTGCCGAAAATTCGGCTTTTTCAATAAAAGTGTTAAAACAGGGACTCAATATGGCGGCAAATGGCAAGGACATGGAAGCACTGATGAATTTTGAAGTGGAAGCCTGCCTGGCATGTGTTTCCTCAAAAGAGCGTCTCTCCGCGCTATCGAATTTTGAAAGCCGAAAAAAATCCTGATTCGCCCATTTGCTTTGTTATAAGGGATTTGTGGTAAACCCTTTCCAGCTTTACCCCTTATACCTTGCAAATGAACGAATCCGGCACATATAATTCCGATTAAGCAATTTACTCAAAAAAGAAGGAAATCAAATGTCGCTTGAATCCATCTTAAATGCGGAATCCGTGGCCATTGTGGGCGCTTCCAAAGACCCCACCAAAAGGGGCCTGCAGACCATCCGATCCCTTGTTGATGAAAAATATGAGGGCCGGATATACCCGGTCAATCCAAAAGAAAAGAAAATCCTGGGGTTTACCTGTTACAAAAAAGTGTCGGATATCGAAGGCCCGGTGGATATCGTATTGGTTGCCACACCGGCCCGGAGCGTACCAGACGTTTTGGAGGACTGCGGTAAAAAGAGCGTCAAAGGGGCGGTGATTTTAGCGGTGGGGTTTGGTGAGATGAATGCAGAGGGCAAAGCACTTGAACGGGAAGTGCTGGCCATTGCAAATAAAAACAATATCCGCCTGATCGGCCCGAACACCTCCGGCATGATGAACATGCATTCCGGACTGAACCTGGTCGGGTTGCGGGATACCCCAAAGGGCTCCATCGGCTTGCTCAGCCAAAGCGGCAATATGGCCCTGACTCTGATTACCGAAGCCCGTCTTAAAAGCCTGAAAGGGTTTTCATATTATATTGGCGTGGGCAATGAAGCGGATATCAAGTTCCATGAATACCTGAAATTTTTAAAGAATGATCCGAAAACAAACGTCATTCTGATGTATGTGGAAGGCATGCGGGAAGGGCGTAAATTCCTTCAGCAGGCGTACCAGACAAGTATTAAAAAACCGATTGTCCTGCTCAAAAGCGGGCACTCAGAGATCGGTCAACGGTCCGCAGGATCTCATACCGGTGCTCTGGCCGGAATGTCCGAGGTTGCCAGAAGCGCTTTTAAACGGGCGGGAATTATTGTTATTGAAAAATCTGACCAGCTTTTCCCTGCAGCTGAAACACTGGCCAGTCTGCCGCCCTTGAAAAAAAATCAGATAGCGATCCTCGCCGACGGGGGCGGGCATGCCACCATTGGTGCGGATATCCTGACAGAACTTTCCATTGACGTGCCGGAACTTTCCGAAAAAACCCAAAGAAAACTGGCAGCAATACTTCCCCAGGCGGCTTCCATCAGCAATCCCGTTGATATTGCCGGTGGTGCGGATGCGGACCCGACGGTTTTTGCCGATTGTGCGGAAATCCTTCTTAAAGATAAAAACATATACGGCCTGTTGATTGTCGGCCTGTTCGGCGGATACGGTATTCGGTTTTCCGAAAGTCTGGGACTCATGGAGGAAGATGCGGCGCACCGGATGGGCAAACTCGTTAAGAAAATTAAAAAGCCGATAATTGTCCACAGTCTTTATGGATCTGAAAAATCGCATCCCCTGCATTTGCTTCGATACTACAATATTCCGGTATATGATTCATTAGATGTGGCGGCAAAATGCATGGGGGTGCTGGGCGAATATGAAAATTATCATAGTTCTTATCAAGCCAAAACCAATTTTGTGCTTAATCAGGGGGTTAAAAAAATACCGGAAGCGACAGAAATTATCAGTAAAGCAAAAGCTGAAAATCGCAGTGCATTACTGGAACATGAGGCAAAACAACTGCTGGCTCTTCACGGCGCACCGGTGACGAAGGATCGTCTGGCCAAAACCGCCGGAAACGCCGTCGAATTTGCAAAAAAAATCGAAAACGGGGTGGTGCTTAAAATCGTATCTCCGGATATTCTTCATAAAAGTGATGCCAGAGGAGTGAGAGTAAACCTGCGGACAGAAAAAGATATCCGGAAAGCCTATTCTGAAATTATTAAAAATGCGAAAGAATATAATCCAAATGCGGATATCCGGGGAGTGCTGGTGTCGCCTATGGCAAATGCGGGTACAGAGGTAATTATCGGAACTAAAATTGACGACCAGTTCGGCCCGGTGATCATGTTCGGCATTGGCGGCATTATGGTGGAAGTGTTAAAAGATGTGGCGTTTCGCGTTCTGCCCATCTCATACAACTCCGCCAAAAAAATGATCCGGGAAATCCGGTCATACCCGATTCTCAAAGGGTTTCGCGGAAACCCTTCTTGCGATGAAAGGGCCCTGAGGCGGCTTTTACTGACATGCTCGGACATCATTGATTCTTATGAAGAAATCCGGGAAATGGATTTAAATCCGGTGATTGTCTATGAAAAAGGGATCAGCGTCGTGGATGCACGGATTATTTTATCTTAAATTGAGCATTTTTAAAAAACAAACAGATTAAACCCTGCTATAAAATGTTGTAGCAGATATGGTGTTGTTTTTTTATTGACATACAATATGCTGTATGTCAATAAATAGCCTCGCACTGATGTTTCTTCAACAATGCCATATTATCGGAGCAAATCGCCTGTTTTATAAAATCCGATAATTTCTTTTATTTAAGATTCAGGCCTTAAATATCGTACGGGGTCAGGGCTATACATGCATAATATTTTAAACCAAAAAGGGGTTTAACGAATGGCAGAAAAAAGCAAAGCGGAAAAAACCGGAATCTCTCTATCAAAAAATGCCAAAATCGTTTTGGATCGCAGATATTTGAAAAAAGATCAGAAGGGAAAAACTTCTGAGACACCGGAAAAGCTTTTCCGAAGAGTTGCGAATCATATTGCAAGTGCTTCAAAAAATTATAATTCCTCTTCAAATATAAAAAAGATCGAAAATCAGTTTTACAAATTGATGACGGAATCCAAATATCTGCCCAATTCTCCCACCCTGATGAATGCGGGACGCGAATTAGGCCAGCTGGCGGCCTGTTTTGTGCTTCCGGTAGAAGATGACCTTGAAAAAATTTTTGAAACCGTTAAAAATGCTGCCCTGATTCACAAATCAGGCGGGGGCACCGGTTTTTCATTTTCCCGTCTCAGGCCAAAGAACAGCCCGGTTGGAACCACAGGCGGTGTCGCATCAGGCCCGGTATCCTTTATGAAAATATTTAATACTGCCACAGAGCAGGTAAAACAGGGCGGCACACGACGCGGAGCCAATATGGGTATTCTTCGCGTTGATCATCCGGATATCAGCGAATTCATTTATTGCAAGAAAAATAATAATACCCTGAACAATTTTAATATATCCGTTGGTTTAACCGATGCATTTATAACAGCAGTTCGAAAAAAAGCAAAGTATGACCTGATCGATCCAAGTAATCAGAAAAAAACAGAAAAAAAAGATGCGGCTGAAGTGTATCAGGCGCTTGTGAATCAGGCCTGGTTAAATGGCGATCCGGGTATTATATTTTTGGACAGGATTAACAGAGACAATACAACCCCTGCTTTGGGAGATATAGAATCGACAAATCCGTGTGGAGAGCAGCCCCTTCTCCCTATGGAAGCCTGCAACCTGGGCTCCATCAATCTTGTCAGGTTTGTTACTGCCAAAGAAAATCGTATGGATATTGATTATGAAAGCCTGAAGGAAACGGTGCATCTTGCGGTAATGTTTCTTGATAATACCATTGACATGTCAAAGTATCCCCTCGAAGAAATTGACAAAATGGTTAAGGGAAACAGAAAAATCGGGCTGGGCGTCATGGGATTTGCAGATCTGCTTTTCATGCTGAATATCCCTTATGACTCTGAAAAGGCAATTGAAACTGCTGAAAAAGTGATGAAATTTATCCAGGAAGAATCTCATGAAGCGTCCAAAGCACTGGCAAAAGAAAGAGGCGTTTTCAACAATTTCGACAAAAGTATTTTTAAGAAGGAAAAAGGCTCCCAATATCGAAACGCGACAACAACGACGATTGCGCCGACCGGGACGCTCAGCATTATTGCCGACTGTTCAAGCGGGATAGAGCCCCTTTTTGCTATCAGTTTTTTACGGCGGGTCATGGACAATGACGAGCTTGTGGAAGTCAATCCTTACTTTGAAAAGGTAGCAAAAGAAAAAGGCTTTTACAGCCTTGATTTAATGGCAACCATTGCCATGTCCGGCAGTATCAGGGATATCGACGGCATTCCCGATGACATCAAAAAAGTGTTTGTCACATCTCATGATGTAGCCCCTGAATGGCACGTTCGTATGCAGGCAGCATTTCAAAAATACACGGATAATGCGGTTTCCAAAACCGTTAACCTGCCTCATGACGCCTCAGTGGACGAAGTCATGAATATTTATGATCTGGCCTACGATCTGGGATGCAAGGGGGTGACGATTTACCGGGACGGCAGCAAGGAAAACCAGGTTCTTTCATTTTCAGAAAACGGGACTCCGACTGAAGATAGTTTCATGCGGGCGGTCAAACAACGACCGGATACCTTAGAAGGTTTTACTACTCGGATCAAAACCGGTATGGGGCAGCTGTATGTGACCGTGACGGAATTTGACGGCCGACCGTTTGAGGTATTTGCCACCATTGGAAAATCCGGAAAATCAACCATGGCGAAAACTGAAGCCATCGGGCGTCTGATATCACTCGCATTAAGGGCCGGTGTGGACGTAAGTGAAATTGTTGATCAGGTCAAAGGTATCTCCGGCGAGCATACTATCTTCCAGAATGGGGGACTGGTATTGTCTATTCCGGATGCCATCGGCAGGATACTTGAAGACCGATATATGGGGGATGGAAAGAAAAAAAGTAAAAGATCGGAAACGACACTCAAGGGAGATGCCTGTCCGGAATGCGGCCAGACGATAACGTTTGAAGAAGGCTGCAAAACCTGCCATTCCTGCGGGTACTCCAAGTGCGGATAAATCAATAAAGGACGCATGTCGGGTATCGTCGGGTGGCGTTAAATATTTCTTATAAGGAGCTGGGGAAAATGTCAACGGGTGTGATAGTGGTTATAGCAATTTGTGTTGGAGTGGTCGGTGGAATCATTGGATTTTTTATATTGAGAGGATTGAAAGGTACGATTAAGATCGACTGTCAAAAGAGTACTTTTGATCCGGGAGAGACAATAAAAGGAAATATCCATTTAAAGATAAAAAAAGAAACAAAAGGCAATAAATTAATTGTCGCGTTGGTTGCTGACGAAACAACGACTTACCATGATGGAGATGATAGAAGAACAGAACACGACGAAGTTTACAGAGATGAACAGATAATTGAAGGTCAAAAGGTTTTTCCTGTGGGTTACGAACAAACTTTTGATTTTGCTATAACAATTCCGGCAATGAATTCATCGGGACCGCAAGTAGGCGGTGTTGTGGGTGCCGTGTTTGATGCTTTGAGTGTCAACCGCAGAAAAAATAAAATTGAATGGCAACTTGAAGCAAGATTAGATGCTGAAGGATTAGATCTCGTGAATAAAAAAGATATTCAGATGAGGCATTTGCAAACAAGTTGATGAGATAATATCTCCTGAATTTATTTTTATCAAACCCTTAGCAGATAATCTGTGATGGCCTGAAATGAAACCGTTTGCATCCCCAAATCCGACAAGTGATTTTCATTCCGAGTGGCTGCACACACTTGTGGAATTCGCTCTTGACGGCATTGTCGCAATGGATGCCAGAGGCCGGATTATGGCTTTTAATCCGGCGGCTGAAAAAATATTCGGCTATCGCCGTGATCAGGTGCTTGGTTTTACAGTTTCTGAAAAGCTCATTCCCGGTTCATTCCAAAAATCTCACGAAAGCGGTCTTTCCCATTTTCTTACCACTGGTAACAAAGACGTTATTGGCCGTCGGGTGGAGGTTTCTGCCATGCGGGCGGATCAATCTGTTTTTGCCGCTGAACTGGAGGTCGTTTCTGTTAATTCCGGGAAATCCCCTGTATTTGTCGCATATATTCGGGATATATCAGAAAAAAATCAAGCCGAACAGGAGCCGGGTCAGCATGCCATAAACATCAAGAAGACACTTATGCAGGCGATTCTTTCCATGTCTCGGATCGTTGAAATTCGTGATCCTTACACAGCCGGTCACCAGCGCCGTGTGGCGCATCTGGCCGCCGCCATGGCCAAGACTTTAAATCTTTTAGAGGAACGTATCGATGGTGTTTTTTTAGGCGCACTTATTCATGATATCGGAAAGATCGCAGTTCCGTCTGAAATTCTGGCCCGTCCCGGAAAGCTTGAGGCTGAGGACATAAATTATCTGAAAATTCATTGCCGAAAGGGGTATGAGATTTTAGCGCCGGTTAAATTCCCCTGGCCGGTGGCTGAGATTGCGCTCCAGCATCATGAACATATTGACGGATCCGGCTATCCGCAAGGTTTGCGGGGGGAAGAAATCTTGCTTGAATCCCGTATTGTGTGTGTCGCTGATGTGGTAGAATCTTTGACTGCCCATCGTCCTTATCGTCCGGCGTATACTCTGGAGAAATCATTGGCATTTATTGGCAAAAGGGCAGGGCAATGTTATGACAGGCAAATTGTGGCAGTCTGTAGTGGGCTGTTTAAAAAAGGTTACAGTATTGATGCCATCGATATGGATGAATTAAACTGGATGTCATCATTGTCGTAATGATTGTTTTTAATATTGTGTCTTTTAATTGTATCAGGTCTTGGTGTTTTTCGTATTTTGAATTCGGCCTTAATCAATCCTTTCCACGGCCCTAAGTTGTCAATGCCCAAAAGCAAATCACCCATCCATCAAATGTTGGAAAATGATGATTCCAGGATACCCCTATAAAAAAGAAGGGGGCGTCAGGATGAAAATTTTTTTATAAATAATTCTTCTTGAAATTTTGGGTAAATAATATAAAATAAATCGCTGGTTTTGTGAAACATCAGAAATTAATCAAGGAAATACATATGAAATACTGGCGGGCCCCGCTGGATGCGGATGAGATTGCTGTTGTCCGGGGAAAAGTGAATATTATCAAGGATCGCTGTAAAGGGTGCGGGTACTGCATTGAATTCTGCCCCAGGGAAGTCCTGGAATTTTCAAAAGAATTCAACATAAAAGGTTATCATCCGCCGGTTGTTAAATCAGACGGCTGTCTGAACTGTCATTATTGTGAGTTGCTCTGCCCGGAATTTGCCATTTTTACGGTGGAAGCCGATTGATTATACTTCAACCTATATACCTTAAAAACAAACAGGAAAATTGATGGAACCAAAAGTTCTTACAGGTGAACATTTTATAAATGGAGATATCGCGTGCGCTGAAGGAGCGATCGCTGCGGGCTGTATGTTCTTTGGGGCTTACCCGATTACACCGGCCACTGAAGTGGCGGAACGCATGTCCGAAAGACTCCCGGATGTTTGTGGTGTCTTTATTCAAATGGAAGACGAGATCGCTGCCATGACGTCCATTCTCGGTGCAGCCTGGACAGGTGTAAAAACCATGACCGCAACGTCTGGCCCCGGCTTTAGCCTGATGATGGAAACCGTAGGCCTGGCAGTTGTAACCGAAACCCCCTGCGTGGTGGTGAACGTTCAGCGGGGCGGGCCGTCCACCGGGCTTCCGACTATGGGGGCTCAGGGAGATATGATGCAGGCCAAGTGGGGGTCCCATGGCGATTACGAGATCATCGCTATTGCGCCATCATCTCCTCAGGAAATGTTTGACCTGACCATTGAAGCGTTCAATCTGAGTGAAAAATACCGGGTGCCGGTCTTTATTATGTCTGATGAAGTGGTCGGGCATATGAGTGAAAAAGTGGTGATCCCGGAAGCAAAAGAAATCAGGACCGTTTCTCGTATCCAGCCGAAGGGCCGCAAGGACCAGTTTAAACCCTATCAGCCGGGTGAAAACGGCGTCCCCCCCATGCCGGCAATTGGTGACGGGTATAATGTTCACGTTACCGGCCTGACCCATGACGAACAGGGGTATCCGGTCATGTCCGTGGAAACCCATAAAGAAATGATGGATCGGCTGCTGGGCAAAATAAAGAATAATCTTGATGACATCATCCGGACGGAAGAATATTTGATGGATGATGCGGACATTGTGATTGTTTCCTACGGTGTGTCCGCTCGTACTTCTTTTACAGTGGTTGACGTGGCCCGTGAGATGGGCATCAAAGTCGGCCTGCTCCGTCTGATAACGGTCTGGCCGTTTCCGGAAGCGCTGATCAGTGCTTTGTCCAAACGTGTGAAAGGATTTGTCACCGTTGAAATCAATATGGGCCAGATCAGCCGGGAAGTTCAACGCTGTGCCGGAGCAAATGCGCCGTCATATCTGGTGGGGCATGCCGGAGGGACTGTGATTACACCGGATGAAGTTATAAATTTAATTAAAGAGGCATTCTGATAAAATGGCAAAAGCAAAACCAAACCAACAAGTGCACCCGCTTGAGGAACTGATTCGAACAGAGCGGCTTCCGCATATCTGGTGTCCCGGATGCGGAATAGGAACGGTTTTTTCCGCCTGCCTTGCCGCGATCCAGGAAACCGGTATTGATCACAAAAAGATTTCAATGGTTTCCGGCATCGGATGTTCCGGACGGGGTGCCGGTTATGTGAAGCTGGATTCCTTTCATACCACCCATGGCCGGGCGATTCCATTTGCATCGGGCATTAAGATGGCCAATCCGTCATTAAATGTCATTGTGTTTTCCGGTGATGGGGATTTGTTTGCCATTGGCGGGAATCACTTTATTCATGCCGCCCGCCGCAATATGGATATTACGGTGATCTGTATTAATAATTTTATCTACGGTATGACTGGTGGACAGGTGGCAGCCACCACGCCTCATATGGATCGTTCATCCACCACGCCTTACGGTAACCCGGATACGCCGTTTAACCTGCCTTTGCTGGCATATGCCTCCGGCGCCACCTACGTGGCCCGGTGGACCATGATCCATTCGAATGATTTAACGGACTCATTTGTGGAAGCCATCAATCATAAGGGATTTTCATTTATTGAAGTTTTGTCGCCCTGTCCGATTAATTACGGCCGGCGCAACAAAATAAAATCATTAGATATGCTCAAACTGTTTCGGGACAATACCATTATTAAAAACAATGCGGATCCGGGGGAATTGGATATTGATTTTAAAAAGGGGGTTGTGCTGGGTAAATTTGTGGATATCGATAAACCGACACCGGATGAGAATTACGAAAAGGTCTGTATGATGAGGGAATAGGAAACGATATGAAAAAAAATGAAAAAAAACGTCAGGAGATTATTGTCACCGGTTTTGGCGGTCAGGGGATCATTCTGGCCGGGCGTATTCTGGGGCAGGCGGCAGCATTGGGAGACAGTAAGGAAAGCACGCTGGTCCAATCCTACGGACCGGAATCCCGGGGAGGGGCCTGTGCCGCCCAGGTGATTATTTCTGAAGAAGTCATCCAGTATCCTTATATTAAGACGCCGGATTTGCTGGTCTGCATGTCCCAGTCTGCTTACGAAAAATATATCAATGAGTTAAAGCCTGACGGCATTCTTCTGACGGATCAGGACCTGGTGAATCCGGCAGATGACCGTGATTATTTTTCCATTCCCGCCACCCGGATGGCAGAAGAACTGGGACGAACAATGATGGCCAATATCATTATGATTGGTTTTACCACGGCAGTGGCCAAGGTAATTTCCTTAGAGGCGGCCAAAGATGCGGTGACTGATTCGGTGCCTAAAGGAACGGGAAAAATGAATATACAGGCATTTACCAAAGGGTATGAATACGGCTTGTCCAAGCTCAAAGGACGTGCGAAAAAAGCATCGGGTCAGACTGGAGTTATGCAATGAAGCGGGCGAAAGAAAGACTGCATAAGGTGGTGGTGATCGGTGCCACTCCCGCAGGAATTGCGGCCACCAATAAACTGGGAGAACTGGGAATCCCGGTTACGCTGGTTGATACGGAAACCGATATGGACCGGAAATTATCCGAAGATGTACTGCGCTTAAAATCCGGGGTGGCGTTTAATCATGCCCACCGTCCCGGCTTAATTCGGATTTTACGGAATCCGTCCATTAAGTGCATCCTGCCGGCACATATTTCTTCGATCAGGCACAGCCACCAGGGATTCCGTGTGGGTATTACCCGGGACCAGACATTTGTGGATCCGGAAAAGTGTATTCTTTGCGGACGCTGCATTGAGGTCTGTCCGGTCCAGGACTGCAGTGCGGATAATGCGATTACAATTAACAGCCGCCAGAGTCTGCCGGGAAGGGCGGTGATTGATAAACGACGTGTGCCCCTTTGCCGGGAAAGCTGTCCGCTGGGGGTTAATGTCCAGGGATATGTCGCGTTGGTAAAAGAAGGCCGGTTTAAAGAAGCCTTAGGGCTTATCCGGGAAAAGAATATACTGCCCGGGATTTGCGGGCGGATTTGTACACATCCCTGTGAAAGTGTTTGCCGACGCAGTGAGCACGATGGTGCGGTGGCAATTAGGGATATTAAACGGTTTCTGGCAGATTATGAAACTGACTCGAAGGTCGATCACGCACCCAAACATCAGCGGTCTGAAAAGATTGCCATTATCGGTTCCGGTCCGGCCGGTCTGGCAGCAGCCGCTGAAATGGCGCGTCAGGGATGTGTCGTAACGATTTATGAAAAGGAAAAACAGGCTGGCGGTTTGTTGCGATACGGTATCGGTCCCCATCGCCTGCCTCGAAATATTTTAGATAAAGAACTGGCTTACGTCCAGGGCCTTGGCGTTGAAATCATTACAGATCATGTGATTAATCTTAATGGTGGCCTTTCGGAGCTGACCCAAAAATTTGATGCGGTAATTCTGGCCGCCGGTTCGTGGGCGGATCGGAAACTGGGAGTTGAAGGAGAAAATTTAGAAGGTGTTTTTGGATGCATTGAATTTCTGGCGCAATTATATCGTGGAGATGTCACGTCTTTAAAAGAAAAAGTCGCCGTGATCGGAGACGGGAGTGCCGCATATGATCTGGCGCGCGTTCTTTGCCGGATTGGGGCGGACGTCAGTATTGTGTCGTGGTTTGACAAAGAAAAAATCCCGGCAGACCCGGAAGAAATAGTCGCAGCGACCGAAGAGGGAATCCCGGTTGTCGACAATACCCGGGTGGTCGGGTTTGAAGGCAAAAACGGGCGGTTTGAGCGATTAAAGTGCCGACCGACACAAGCGGGGAAACCGGATGCCAGCGGCATTGCGTGGCCGGTTGTTATCAAGGACAGTAAAGCCTTTTTTCTTGAATTTGACCGGGCGTTTGTGGCGATCGGACAGACCGGGGCCTTAGGGTCGAATGGAAAAGATCAGGCGCTTGCGGTCTCAGACAATGGTTTGATTGTTATTGATGACCAGTTTAAGACTAATATGGATAAGGTTTATGCGGCCGGTGATGCAGCTTCGGGTGCATCTTCAGTGGTTCATGCCATGGCACAGGGCCGGGCAGCCGCCCTTCGTGTATTAGACGATATCTGTGGTATCACATCCCTGGAAGATCATACGGTCCGGTCGATTGATCGCGATTTTACACCGGTTCCCTCTGATCTGGCGTTTGTGGCCCGGGCCCATATGATGGAAAAAAATGTGGCCGAGCGAAAGCTTAATTTTGATGAAGTGGCCCTTGGCCTGACCGAGGACCAGGCTGTTGAAGAAGCACAGAGATGTCTGCAGTGCGGGGTTTGCTCGGACTGTATGGAATGCCTGTCTGCCTGTGATGCTATCGGTGCCATCAATCATGACGAACCGGCCGAAGACATCCTGGAACATGCCGGTGTCATCATTATTGCGGATCCGGACATTGCACCGTCCGTCAGGGGTGATGATATTATCCGGGCCTATGGCCCCGCAACCTCCCGTACCGATGTCAGCGCAATGATGACCCGAGGATTTGCTGCGGCTGCCCGGGCAATGGTGTTGCTTTCCAACACGTCCCAGCGGCAGAAGGGTCGGGGCATGTCTTTTTCACCCCCGGAAGCAGACCTGGCGAATGAGATTAAAATCGGTGTATTTGCCTGTCGGTGTAATGATTCTCTTGGATGGCATCCGGCAATGGATCGTTTTCTGGAAGATTTGCTATATGGAGATTTTATTCTGCACACGGAGTCGGTTGTTTCTGCCTGTACACCCGAGGGAACAGCGGCTATTTTAAAAACCGTTCGGGAAAAAGGAATCACCCGCCTGGTGCTGGCTTCCTGTGTCTGCTGTCCGCTGAATTTTGTGTGCAGTTCGTGTACTGATCAGAGAAGCCGTTTAAAGCATGCGCTGTTTAATGCCACCGGTATCAGTCGGTCCATGGTAATGACCTGCAATATAAGGAATGAGGCATTGTCTGATCTGGCCCATGATCCGGACATGGCAGTAGAAAAGTTTTCCGGACTGATTCGTCGTTCGGTCCGGCGGGCCCGCACATTAAAACCTTTTTCCTCACCGGCAAGAAATTACAATTTTACGACTGCCGTGATCGGGGAAAGTGAAGCGGCCATTGAAAGTGCGTTGACACTGGCAGATTCGGGGATTGATGCATATCTTTTTGGATCCAGAGACAAAGCGCTGGATGGTGTCTATGAACATGCCAATCTTTTGTCTTTTAAAGGATCCCGTGTAAAAAATATCAGCGGCAGTCTGGGCGCATTCCAGCTTACCGTGGCCGTCGGTGAAAAGGAACAGCAGATTCAGGTTGGTGCGGTGATTCTGGGAGAAAAAATTCGTGGAAAAATTCAATATTTGGAACAGGAGATCAATGCCGGCTACCCAATTACCGCTTCCATGCAGAAAGCAGGGACTACGGGTATTCCATTTTTTTATCCGGGCATGACGTCCGTGAGTGGTCTGTTCATGGCAGATCCTCCGGGTATAGCCGTGTCCAGCCGTCAGAAAGGGCATGCGGCCGCCGTTCTGGCTGCGGCCATAATGCCCCGTGGTCCGCGTCAGCATAAAGGCTTTACGGTGACGGTGAACGCAGATCAATGCCGGGGTTGTGGGCGTTGTATTGCAAAATGTCCGTACCGGGCCATTACCATGCAGAAAAATGATATCGGCGGCTGGTATGCGGTGGTTGATGAAGCGCTTTGCAAGGGATGCGGTAACTGCATTCCTTCATGCCCGTCAAACGCGGCCGACAGTCCATTTCGGGATCGGATTTTTTTGGAAAAGACGTTGGAAGAAATTCTGGTAAATTAAAAGGTACTCATGAAAAATTACAAAATTATACTGTTTTTATGTAACTGGGGCGCCCATACAGCGTATCAGGCGCTTCAGGACCAGGGTTATCAGGTACCGTCTGAAATCAGCATGGTCCGGATTCCCTGCACGGGTCGGATGTCAAAGGCTCTGTTGTTTAAGACATTTGAAATGGGGGCTGATGGCGTTGCTTTGGTGGGATGCAAGCCGGGAACCTGCCGGTATGGTGTCGGAACAAACAATGCCGTCAATTTTACAGATGATACCCGGGAAATTCTGGCGCTTCTCGGACTGGATAAAGACCGCCTGCAACTGGCGACGTTTCTGCCGGATGAAGTGGATGGATTGCGAAATTTTCTTGAAACATTTTGTGATGAAATCCGGTCATTTGGTAAAACACCTATGGTACCGGCGCATAAAGACCCTGTAAAAAATGCGCATGTCGGTACATTTGCTGAAATTTTGTCGGCCCATAATGTATACGCGTGCCAGGATTGCGGCAAGTGCACGTCATCATGTCCCCTGGCTCTGACCGGCAAGCAGTTTTCCCCGCGCGCCATCGCCGGTGCCGTGATTGCTGGTGACATGAATTCAAAAGAAATTAAAGAAGATATCTGGGCCTGCCTGACCTGTGGTTTTTGCTATGATCGGTGTCCGTCCGGTGTTAATTTCTCGGATTTTATCTGTGATATCCGCGCCCTGATTAGAAACAAGGAAGACGGGGATGCCCATCAGGCGCACGGCGGTTTTTTTCAGTCGATGATGCGGTCCATGACATCTCCGGACATGGTAACCGATCGATGGAGTCAGCTTCCGAAAGACGTGAAGGTGGATGATAAAAGCAAAATCCTTTTTTTTGGCGGGTGTGCGCCTTATTTTGATAAATTTTTTCGAATCCATCTGGGAGTAAAAACAACGGATGTACTGGTCGACAGCCTGCGGCTGATGAATTTTTTTGATATAACACCGGCAGTTATGAAAAACGAACGGTGCTGCGGCCATGACCTGCTCTGGTCCGGGGATCGGGAAAATTTTTTAAAGCTGGCCCGGCTTAATGTGGCACAGATTGTTGAAATGGGAATTGAAGAAGTGGTGACCGCTTGTCCGGAATGTTACCGGACCCTGGCATTGGATTATAAAAGGTTTGGGGTTGATGTCGATTTTAAGGTAACCCATATGTATGAATTTTTAGAACAACAGATAGATAAGGGTGCGGTGACTTTCAATAAAGTAGACAACCTGATGACATTTCAGGATTCTTGCAGACTGAACAGTTTTGACGCCTTAAAGGATCTGCCCCGGAAACTGATCAACCGGATTTCTCCGGATCAATTCGTAGAGATGAAAGATCATAAGGATGTTTCCATGTGCTGTGGCAACTGCGCCTGGACCGGATGTGATGCATACAGCAAGGCCATGCAGGTGAATCGGCTTCGGCAGGCCCGTGAAACCGCCAGCAATCTGATGGTAACGTCGTGTCCGAAGTGCCAGATCCATTTGCAGTGCGCCATGGAAGATCCGCTTTTAGGTGATGATTTGAAAATGGACATCATGGATCTGATCAGTGTGATCCGGCAGACCATTTGCTGGGAATAGGCAATACAAGTTTGAAGTTTAAAGTGAACTAAAGTGCCTAAAATTCAGGAGGCGCCTCTGGCGCAATCATTTTTAAGATAAAAATTAACAATGCCGAAGGCATTAACATTAACTTTAGGCATTTTAAACTTTAGATCACTTATAACTATTTCGGCATACCTGATTTAGACAACAAGTAAGATTTTTTGATCATATATGAAAGGAATTCAGATGGAAATTTCTGGAATGGTACGTTGAGTGACGAAGGATGCAGCGCAACGAAGAAGTTGGGCTTTTTACGAAGCCATCATGGAATGAAAGGATAAATTTAGATGGAAATTTCTGATATGGCAGCAGTGACTGGTGCGGGTGTTGAAAAATCGCGCATCGGCGTTTATGTCTGCCGATGCGGATTAAATATTGCTCAGACGGTGGATTGCGCGAAAGTCGCACATACTGCCGCCGACCTTGAGGGGGTGTTGGTTTCAAAAGAGATTACCTATGCCTGTTCCGAACCCGGGCAGATGGAAATGTTAGAAGATATTAAGGCTAACGGGTTGGATCGTATTGTGGTGGCTTCCTGTTCCCCGCGTCTTCATGAGCCGACATTTCGGCAGATGATGAAAAAAGCAGGACTTAATCCGTATTTAATGGAAATGGCCAATCTTCGGGAACAATGCAGCTGGGTTCATATGAAGGAGCCGGAAGCGGCAACCCAAAAGGCTGAGGATCTGGTAAAGATGGCCGTTGCCAGGGTCGGACTTTTGTGGCCCCTGACCGAAGAGATTGTTCCCCTGACCAAAAAGACGATGGTCATCGGTGGCGGCATAGCCGGTATCCAGGCAGCCCTGGATTTGGCGGACACTGGGTATGAGGTGATTTTGGTGGAAAAAAAGCCCTCCATCGGGGGGCTCATGGCGCAACTGGACAAAACGTTTCCCACCATGGACTGCTCCATCTGAATTCTCGGGCCGAAGATGACGGATGTCGGTCGACATCCAAACATTACACTTCACACCATGAGTGAAGTTACGGATATCAAAGGTTTTGTCGGGAATTTTAATGTCCGGGTGCTGAAAAAATCCCGGTATGTGGATGAATCGGAATGTACTGCCTGCGGTGAATGCGCCAAGGTTTGCCCGGTGGTTTATCCGGATGAATTCAACGCGGGGCTTTCGTCCCGTCGTGCTGTTTTCATGCCGTTTCCCCAGGCAGTTCCGTCTTCATATGTGATTAACATGAATGAATGCCTGGGCCACGGATGCTCAAAGTGTGCGGATGCCTGTGACAAGAACTGTATTCATTTTCATATGTCGGATGAAGATTTCCAGGTCAAGGTCGGAACTATTATTGTGGCCACGGGACTGGAACCCTATGATCCGCGTGAAATGGATGAGTATGGCTATACCCGTTATGAAAATGTTATGACCAGTCTGGAGCTTGAACGCATGGTCAATGCCGGCGGACCTACAATGGGTGAGCTGATTCGTCCGAAGGATCGTCAAACGCCCCGATCTGTTGGGTTTATTCAGTGTGTGGGGTCGCGTTCTCAGCAGAAAGGCGGGGGGGAATACTGTTCTAATATATGTTGCATGAATACCATTAAGAGTACCCTTGTGCTTAAAGAACATTATCCGGATTTGGATATCAAGGTTTTTTACATTGATATCCGGGCATTTGGAAAAGGGTTTGAAGTCCTTTACAACCGCAGCCGCAAACTGGGTGTTCAGTATATCCGGGGGCTTCCCGGCAGCATTGAGGAACTCGATGACGGCAGTGTGCGGGTGGCGGTGGAAAATACCAGTACCGGCCGGATTGAATATCATGACCTGAGCATGATGGTTCTGGCGCTGGGGATCAAGCCATCTTCCGGGACCCAGCATCTTCAGGAAATCATGGGGCTTCAGCTAACCTCGGACGGTTTCTATCTTGAAGCGCATCCCAAGCTGCAGCCTGTGGATGCGGCTACCCGGGGAATCTTTTATGCCGGTTGCGCGGAAGGGCCCAAGGATATAAAGGAAAGTGTGACCCAGGGGTCGGCTGCGGCTGTCCGGGCCATTCGCCTGATGCACCGGGGGGTTATCACCACCGAACCGATTACCTCCGAGGTGATTGCCGAGCATTGTGTTTCCTGCGGCATCTGCGCAACGGTCTGTCCGTATAATGCCATTGTCGTAGATACCAAGAAAAAAACGCCGGCAGTGGTGAACACGGCCGCCTGTGCCGGGTGCGGCACCTGTGCTGCGGAATGTAAATTCGGCGCCATTGTCATGAACCATTATACAGATGATCAGATCAACAGCCAGACAGATAGCATGCTGGCTAAAAATCCGGCCAATGTAATTCTCACCTTTGCCTGTAACTGGTGCTCCTATGCCGGGGCGGATTATGCCGGGGTATCCCGGCTCCAGTATCCGGCCAATGTGCGCCTGATCCGTACCATGTGCTCGGGCCGCGTGGATGAAAAATTTATCTGGCATGCGTTTGAAAAAGGCGTACCCGTTGTTCTGATCAGCGGCTGTCACATCGGAGATTGCCATTATATTGATGCCAATCACTGGACGGAAAAGCGTGTGATCAAGATGCATAAAAAAATGGAGAAAATGGGCATTCGGCCGGAACGTCTACAGTTGGAATGGATCAGCGCTGCCGAAGGGATACGGTTTGCCCAGGTGATGAAGGATATGGATATACTTCGCCAGAATGTTACGGAAGCGGAGATTGCCGAAACCGTGAAGATTTTACAAGCAAGGAAGAAAAAATAGGAAATCAGGTGGAAGGTATAAGGTAGAAGACTGAAGGGGAAAGATGTAAAGAGCTGAACGTTGAACGTTGAATAATGATGTCGTTGTGATCCGTTTGTTTTTATACGCCATATCAATGGGAAATCGTTATTTGGTATGGCGTATCTTGTA
>JAQIBZ010000009.1 GCA_027858815.1 Desulfobacteraceae bacterium | reverse complement strand
GCAGAATAAAAGTCAAATTGTTTGGGAACGTTATATAATAATAAATATTTTTTCGCTTAATATATGATGAACTCGTAAAAAGTCGCCCGGATGGCTAAGTAAAAATTCCATATACAAGGTGTAGTGGTTTTTCAGATTTAAAATAATACATGTGGTATATTGAGAAGCTGAAAAACCGCTACAACGCCGTAGATGGGACTTTTTACGACGCCATCAATATATAGCGATTGCATTTAGATGATTATAATAAAATTTAAAGAACAGTTATCTTCAGGTCTTTCAATTATTGATTTCATCTTTTATAATTATACTTATGAAAAAATGTCCCAAATGTGGAATCCCGGTCAAGTCATACTTTGCGTATTGCCCGAGTTGCGGCGCAAGGCTCCGCATGGCGGATATTCGAAATAAATACCTGAATATATTTTTAATTAGTATTGTTTTAATTATTGCGGCAGTCGGATATGTGATTTTTTTTCAATCAGGAGGTCAAAAGACGCAAGTACCGGATTCAGATAAAAGCGTCCATACCCGAAATACAGCAATAAAAAAAGTCTCTTCTTTATCGCCAATTTTCTTTGCATCTCCAAAAGCAGATTTAGCGGCCGTTTCTTTATCCGTTGGTACAATTATTATTTATGATATTGCCGGAAATGAGGTTTCCCGGTTAATGGGTGCGGTTTCGGAAAGCGGGTGGTTGGCTATTCCGGCCCAAAGGTGTGTCCGGGGATATCGCTGGTATTTTTATCCCGCCAGCGGAGATGAATTGGAAATTTCTGGAGGAATTCTTGGAGATCAGGATGATATCGGTCTTTGGCAAATGAAAAATACCAGCCGGTTATCCGGTCCGCCAATAGTTCCCGTGCGCCTGAACCGACCGGTGACCTGGGAGTCAATTGTTTCAGGGAAAAGCGCTCAGGTGAGCGGGCTGTCCATTGTTTCGGAGCAGCAGAATTTTTATCATATATTTCTGCCTGAATCCATGAATGAGCCGGGTGTTCTGATGCAGGATCAGAAAATTGTGGGGTGGGTGTTTGGTGATTTCATTGATGGCGGATATTTGTGGAAAGGGCCGGATGAATCCAATCTGGTGGTTGAACTGAGCATCTATGATTATTACCGCCTGACATTTGAAAACAGCCGGGAAGAACAGTTCATTATAGGATACTCCCAAAAAGAAATGAGCTCGGGTATCCAGCTGGAAACATTTGCAAATGGATTTAAGCAGGATTCGATGCTGGCGGGAAAAAATACGCCGGATTATTTGAAATCACCGTCGGTGGTTGCCAGAATGCGGTCCCTTATTGCACGAATTCTGGATGAAGAGAATTTCTATGACATTGCTTCAATTTTAGATAGCAAGGTGCTGGCAGAGACCGGGGATGTCTCATTTTTGATTGATGTACTGACATTGGGCAGCCAGGTCAATGATCCTGAATATTCAATTGAAATTATTGAACAGGTACTTGATGATTCCGCCAATTTTAATGAAAGTCAGAGATATCAAATTCAGGTGTTTCAAAAAGAGCTATATCGAAAATGGCTGACACGTCTGATGGATGAAAAAAATTATCCAAAAGGCCTTGATGTTTATGAACAGGCAGCAGATTTTTTTAGTGATGATCCTGAAATACATCTGCTTGGTATCAAGTTGGCGTTGGCTTTTAATGATTGGGAGACAGCCGAAAAATTACTTTATTCGCATAGATTTCCGATTGATTTATCTGATCAGGTCAGGATTTTGGAAGGACAAATTGCCGATTTAAAATTTCAGGAAAATAAAATTGTGGTCCGGTTCTCTCCGGGATCCGATCAGATACCGGTTTCCGGGATATTAAACAATCGATTGTCCCAGGACTTTATCGTGGACACCGGTGCTTCAATGGTGACGATTCCAACGGCGGCTGCTGAAAAACTGGGTATTGCAATAAATGGTGCAACCCAGTTGCGGAAACTGATCACTGCCGGCGGTGTGATCGAGGCGCCGCAGGTCATTCTTCATTCGATTCAGCTTGATGGATGGACGGAGTATAATGTCACGGCTTATATCGTAGATATGCCGAGTCAATCCGGCGTCGGCCTTTTAGGTCTGAGCTATTTAAAACGGTTTAGGATGGATTTGAATACAAGCTCAGGAATATTGACCTTAGCACCCAGATAATTATTTGTTTCCACGGCCTTTACCCCCTGAATCAGCTGCACACCCGGTTGCGCCCGGCCTTTTTTGCTTTGTATAGTGCTTTGTCTGCTGCCTTGATGACTTTTTCCGGGGTCGGGTGATGTTTCCCCGGTTCTGATACACCGATACTGATGGTGATCCAAACCTGGTTTTGCTTTTCTATCGGTCCTTGCCCCCTTTTTACTGCGGTGCTCTTTTTTCGTGATCGCATGCGAACGACAAACTGGCTGTCTGCAAGGGCTTTTCGAAAACTTTCAAGGTGGGGGATGCT
This sequence comes from Desulfobacteraceae bacterium, assembly GCA_027858815.1. GTDB lineage: Bacteria > Desulfobacterota > Desulfobacteria > Desulfobacterales > Desulfosalsimonadaceae > SURF-3. The sequence goes on along the minus strand of JAQIBZ010000009.1, from coordinate 1,304 downwards.
TTCTTTAGCGGATTTTCCCTGAAAAACGGCGGTAAACTCTTCACCGCCGTATCTGTATACTTTTGCCCGTCCGGAAATCTCTTTTAATCTTGCGGCGACAACTTTGAGCACATCATCACCGGTTTTATGGCCGTATTTATCATTAAATTTTTTAATATGATCAATGTACATCATGGCGATGGTATATTTTTTCCCCAGATTCATCATGTTTTCATTCAGGCTCCGCCGGCCGGGCAGGCTGGTCAGTTCATCATTGTAAGCCATAAAAAAGGATGCCTCAATGTTTGTGATAATCAGAATCAGCCCTGCGGTGATATGAAATACAATCGGCGCCGCTTCCGGACGGTTGGCTGCTGCAGAAAGAAAAACGGCCGAAAGGCTGCCGATATAACCGGCAAGCAGGATGTCCCTGTTTTTTAAAAACCGGGCGGACAAATATGCCAGTGAGAGTAAAAATGAAATGATGGCAGGCGTAGGAATCTGTTTGAAAATAACCAGTTCTTTCATTTTGAGAAATGACTTAAAGCCAGTTGAAAAATCATCAAGGTGAATCGATGCAAAAGGGATGAGGCCTTCAATTTTTGAGACAACAGCAGATGATGAATAGTCAATTTGACCACATAGGGTTATTATTGCAAGAATTTGGAATAAAATTAAAAAAAGGCTTAAAAAGCCTTTGAGAGTAAAAATATACCGCTTAATCAGCATCGAACACATGACGATATTCAGTGGGAAAAGGAAAATATATGCTTCATAAAATGTATTTGACCATTGGCCGGGGGAAAATCGCAGAGATATAAAATATGACAGCCCGAGGACACATGAACCCATCACCAGGCCCATATTGTTGTATCGCCAACCCATGAGCGCACCGATGGAAAAAATTGCATACGGAAGCACAGGCAGCAAAACCAGAAACGCTTTTAATTCTTTGGTGCTTTTGAACTGTGCCTGAATTTCAGGCCATTTCCATACAATCATCAGTGAAATGAGGATCAGAATGACGGGAATAATCAGCTGGTAGCAGATGCGTTTTACCGAATACATTGAAATTGTAAGCCTTTATTCATCAGGGTGCTGCCGACAAGGGTGCCTGCCGGAAATCATCATTCGTATTGTGATTTTCATACACGTTAGATCAGATATATTCAAGGCTGGAATGTATTGTTTTATTGAAAATTTGGTCTTGATCATAGTTTTGGCCAAAGCAGATTTGTCATTCCCGAATGTTTCTATCGGGAATCCAGTTATGTGTTATATCCGAACATAGATTCCGGCTAAGCTTGTCCTCGAATGTTTCTATC
>JAQIBZ010000623.1 GCA_027858815.1 Desulfobacteraceae bacterium | reverse complement strand
GTATTGCCTATTGCCGTGGTGATCAACCACAAATTAGATCCCGGAGAGCCTACCCTCGAAATGGGATGCCCGGACTGGTGCAGAAACGCCTGTATTGCAGCGTGCCCGACCCGCGCTTTAAAAGGCAACGGTACCATTGATCCCAGAAAATGTATTTCATATCTGACTTATTTTGGTCAGGAGTTGACGCCAAAAGAACTCAGAGAACCCATGGGAATATATATCTACGGGTGCGACCGGTGTCAGAATGTTTGCCCCAGAAATGCCGCCTGGCTGGCGAGTGATCTTCCGGTAAACGAAAAGGTCGCTGCAAAGGCTTCGGCTTTTGAACTTTCCGCCCTGCTGCATATGGATAAGCCGTATTTTGAATCCAAAATCTGGCCCCACATGTTTTACATGTCTTCTGATGACTTGTGGCGATGGCGAATGAATGTTGCGCGGGCCATGGGCAATACCCTCGATTCCATGTATACCGACGATCTGATTCGTGCGTCTGAGGAAAATGAGGATGAGCGGGTCCGCTCCATGTGTGCCTGGGCACTTGGCAGAATCGGGCGCAAGAAAGATAAAACAGCGCTGGAAGGTTTTTTGGCAAAAAGTACTGACTCCATCCATAAAGAAGTAGAAGATGCTTTGGAGCAATGCATTTAATTCACCGCGATTTTCAATTTCACCGCATCTACGGCTTCAAATGCTGCTTCGCATAGTCGACTATAGCAAAACAGCATTTTCCTTGTATATGCGGCAAACTTGAAAATCTCATAATTTATGTTTTGTCTGTTTTTAAAAATTATAGGGTTGAAATTAAAACAATTAAATCGGTATTCATTTGATATAATGAAAAAAAGATTAAACGCGGACATACAAAAACCCAAAATCGTCAAACATTTTTTTAAAACCATTCTGGCAGAAGGTTTTGAAGGGGCATCCATAGCCAAAGTGGCAAAGCGCATGAAAATTCATCCAAGCCTGATTCTTCATTATTTCGGGAATAAGGAGAACCTGACCCTTGCGCTGGTGGATTATGTGATCGATGAGTACGGCAGTCTGCTAAAAACGTTTAAATCACAGGATCTTGCGCCGGAAGATCGTCTGACGCGCCTGCTTGAAGCCCTCTGGAGCCGGGAATATTATGAAAAGATTAATGTTGCCGCCTCATTTGCGGTCCTTGCGGTGAGCTTCCGAAATAATAAAATTCATGACAAAGTCCGGGATCTGTACCGGATGTTTAAAAAGTTTCTGGTCCGGGAGTTTAATTATTTAATCTACAACAGGAAGGTTCGGATAAAAGATTCGGCGCATGCGGCTGAAATCATTATGACAATGATTGAAGGGTCGAGGCATTTCAGAGCATTCATCATTGAAGATGATCGGGATGACGACCAGATCCGGCGGTATAACCAGGATATGATTGAGGCAGCCCGGTGTTTGTTGCAAACTCAAATTTGACGGCTTCGTAAAAAGTAAATTAACCACGAAGAACACAGAGATCACAGAGTTAAATAATTAAAAATAAAGTCTTTTCTCTGTGTCCTTCTTCCCCCTTCAACCTTCTACCTTCCACCTTCTACCTTCTTCATCAAAAACGGCGGAACCGGAAGATCCAGTGCATAGGCAATGGCACGCAGCAATTCTGCTTCTTTAACGGTGACGGTCCTGTCAAATAAAATGCAATGGGCGCAGGCATCCAGTATTGTTTTTTTAACACCCGGGGCCGAAGCAGCAAAATTTGATATGGCATTTCCCACAGCATGAAACGGTTTGTTAACCATACCGCCTGAAATGGATTTGGCATTGGATGCCGGTATCATCATCATGGCGGATGCAAATGCTTTTTCAGCCTCTGTTTTGTCGTTATGTCCTTCAATCGCCAGCTTGGAGATCAGGATCACCGCTTCTTCTACCATCGGTTCAATGCTTTTAAATACCCGTTTTTTTGCTCCTGGCCGGAATGCGGCTTCCAACCGGTTGGTAATGATTAACTGCAACGCATATTCAAACAGATTGAGTTTGCCGTCAGATTCCACCAGGATACTGATGGCCTGTTT
>JAQIBZ010000592.1 GCA_027858815.1 Desulfobacteraceae bacterium | reverse complement strand
CTGATGATCAGCCTTTCGGAACGTACGACAGTAACCCGGGGATTTAACGTATCAGCGGCATTTTCCGATTCAGCCATAACAATTACCACTCACCCGTTTTTCCTGGAAAACCTGATCTGGCTGATTCTTGACTTTGCCATGAACATCACCGGCGATGAAAAGACCATTGCCATGGTGCCGACAAAAACAGAATCCGGGGCTGAAATTGATTTCACAGGACTTGACAAAATGACGGAAAACGCATTTAACGATTTTTTATCCCAACATGTCCGTCTGATCCTGGCTGCGTTGCATTGCACATTGCAACCAAATGAAAATACAGGTAAAATAACATTACACGTGCCGGAAAATATCACTCATCCAGTGCAGTAAATCCAAAAAATTAAAAAACAATACGAAAAACAAAAATAATAAGGAGGCCTATCATGACAGACAAAATCTTAATTGTAGACGACGAGCAGGATTTTCTTGATATTATCTCTGACCGCCTGACAGCTCGTGACATGAATGTCTCGACTGCCTCTTCTGCCAAAGATGCCATAAAACAAATTGAGGAAGATTCCTTTGACGCAGTGGTGCTTGACCTGATGATGCCGGAAATGGACGGGCTGGAAACCCTGAAGATCATGAAAGAGAAAAACCCGGACCTGCAGGTCATTTTACTAACTGGCCATGCTACGGTGGAAAAAGGAATTGAAGCAATGAAACTCGGTGCCATGGACCTGATTGAAAAACCAGCCGATCTGGCAACTATTGTGGATCGGATCAAGCGCGCCAAAACAGAGAAAATTATTCTGGTAGAAAAAAAGAGTGAAAAACGCATCCGGGAGATTCTCACCCGAAAAGGCTGGTAAATATAAATGCGGCGATTCTTTAATCCATATTGCAATTGAGATTCGCCGCTTTTTCTTAAGGGCCGTGGAAATAATAAAGTATCCCGGAATAGCGCCGCAATTTTTGTTCGTATTCAAGGCACGTCAACAGGCGCATAACGGGTTATGTAACTTTTGGCGCAACGAAGAAGACGATCAAAAAGGCAAGCCAGTTTGGTATATTAATTTTTGGAAGTTCCCTAACGGCAGCCGACCCACACACGTTTTTTCACCCAATAGCCCTGCCCTGTCTCAATGGTGATATTTCGACCGGGAACCCACTGGTTATATTCGTTATAATGCCCCGGATTCCAGACCCGTTCACATCTCGGTTCCACCCAGGTTTTTCTGATTTCCCATTTCCCCCGGTGGTGACGATTTGAATACCGTGGGCTATAATAATCCCTATCAACTACCACAACGCGGTCCGGGGATGATTCATACCGCTCGCTGTTGACAATTGCGTGTCCGAGGATGGCAGCACCCAGGCCGATGGCAACCCCCTGCCAGCGATGCCGCTGTTTGGAACCGGCATAGACAGATGGTGCCGACAAAGACAGAAAAAAAATCATAGTAATTGTTAAGATAATTGTTTTTTTCATTTTTTGCCTCCTTATTTTTTACTTTATCAAATCTTTATTCGATGCTTGCTCTGATAAATAATTTCATCATTAAAACCGGCAACGTCAATTATTTTTTCGATTCAGCAAAAACACCGATCTCCCGGTCAACTAAATCGATCGCCCGTGAAACCACCTGATTCAGCAATTCAATTTCATCCGGATCATTGCCGATCGCTTCTGCAAGCGGTATGTATGACTTTGCCCGTTGGGCTTTAATCTCATTGATCTTCTCAAGCCCCTTGTCCGACAATTCAATTAAGTGGATTCTCATATCCTTTTTATCCACTTTCATATCAATTAAATCCAGTTCCGTTCTGAGCTTTTTGATATCTGTCGAAAGCGTGCTTTGCTTTACTCCGGGAAAAAATTGCGACAGATCCGTCATACTCATAGAGCCCTGTGTTTTAAGCAGTTCAAGAATGAGAATTTCACGATCTTTAAGCACCCCGGCATCACTGTCCACGATTTGAACCGCCCGGTAAATTCTCATTTTAGTACCTAATTTTGCGATGTTGGTAAATAACCCGTGAATCATAATTTTTCCTTTTTCTTTTTTATATAAAATAAATGATTTAGTTTTGTCAAATGAAATATTTCAGAAAAATGATATATTTCATTTTTATTATATATTTTACCTTTCTCGGAAAAGAATTCCGGGAATTCCGGGGACAGTATATGTATTTATTGACATATCTTACGGCTTTGGATATTTTATTTTCATGGCACGAATGGCAAGAGTAGTGGCGGAAGGGATGCCCCACCATATCACGCAACGCGGGAACAGGCGTCAACCGA
>JAQIBZ010000566.1 GCA_027858815.1 Desulfobacteraceae bacterium | reverse complement strand
GTACTTGCCATGCAATGTGAATAAGAAGCCGTATTTTGTTCCTCTACGAGTATTTATTTGTATTACTGATGCCCCCTTGGGCAATCAATCATAGCCTGGTTTGTCAGCTTTAGACTCTTTCAACGATTGCCCTCATTGAGCCTGACATCCTCTTAAGGTTTACTCAAAAATAAATTTACATTTTCAGGCATTGAGCCACCATTCCCCTATCGGCTATCGGTAATGATCCTAAGCAGAGAGCTGAATTTTTCCTGTTATTTAAAAATTGGAATGGGGGTACTGCCACATGTTGTGCCTGCTTATTTTTTTAGAATGCCGCATAGCTATTGTATTCTTTACATGGAAAGCAGGTTTTAGCTGCGAGTTTATGAGTCAGTTGGATTTGACTGGTTAGGTTTTCTAATCTGGATAAGCATAACCGGGTACGTTTGTTCCAATTCAGGCCTGGATATCTCTCCTATCACCTTCCCGCCCATCTTTGTATAGAAGCCGGTGGCGTTAGGCTCGACGGTGACTTGAAACTCGGTAAATTCAATACTCACAAGGAATTCAAAAACATGAGAAAAAAGTGCCTTGCCTACTCCTGCCCTTGTAAATTTCGGATCTATCCAGAAGTGTTTCAAATCTATGGGATTAAAATTCAAATCAAACGCGAAAAAACCAACAATGTCTTCCCCGTCCTTTAGTGCAAACACAGGGTTATGCGAAATAAAACTCGGCGTTAGTAATTGATCATGTTTCCACTTTTTCATGTACTCATCATCGTAGCCCCAGTACATTTTGGACTTTCGAGCGATTTCCTGCAATACATCTGCTTCGCTTGGAAGCGCCTTTACCAACTTATGCATTCATTACTCCAATACTCTTCTTAACGCCGCAAATAAACGGCTGGCGGCTATACACGAAAACGGTTCAAAAGTTAATAATGTTTGTAAAAGCAAAGTGTTTCAAAAAACGGCGCTGTAAGCCAGTCCTAGTTAATTTTCATTGTTATATGATTTTTTATCATTATGTTAATTTTTATTATTCTCCGCTCTTTTACTTAACCTAACCAGCGGTATAAAAAAAACAATACAGGCAATTAAGAAGATGACACTACCTATGAATGTCAAAATATCATGATTTTTCAGACTTGATGCGATGAAAAAAATGGCACATATTATAAATAGCATCCAACCCACTATCTGATATTTGATTCCCTGTATAGTCTGATTTTCGTGGTCTTCTTTCATTTTTTTAAAATTTATTCCTTACTTTTTTATTAAAACCATATAACATTAGCCGGTCAGCAGACTGGCTTCTTTTGTTCCAGAAACTGAGAATTTGCAGGATAATACCAAGAAAACATCAAATAATCAAAAATATAATGAATTTCAAATCTACACATTCTGGATCAATAGTAAAGTTGCAGCTTATAGCTCAAACCGACAGTAATGCGAAATCTTTCAAAGTGCATCAAGTCGATAAAAGCTGCTCAGTATTCTTTAATGCAGCAGTTTCAATCTTTGAGAGTTCGCCTGCCATTCTGTTCTCGGCATTCCACAAATCATAAGCCTGTTGCATGCGTAACCAAAGTCCAGGCCCATTTCCTGCAAATTTGCCAATCCGAAGCGCCATTTCAGTAGTAATTGGGTGGGTACAGGCTAATATACGGTGAAGTTGCTGACGAGAAACACCAAGACGCCTCGCTGCCTCGCTAACAGACAGGCCAAGAGTTTGAAGCACATCTTCACGTAAAATTTCACCAGGATGTATTGGTGGTCTTTTTATTGGGTGTTTAACTAAATATTCTCCCATATTTTTTACCTCAATGATATTGTTCAAGGTCAATCTTAATTGCATCACCGGCTTCCCATTCAAAGGTAATGCACCATGGACCATTGACATGAATACATAATGTCGATAACTTTACGTAACGGTGCTTGTTTTTAAGACATACAAGATGTTGAGGGCGTAGAGATGTCTAATTTTGGGAAACCGTTCGAATCGGTAAGAATATCATGTAAAGATTACGACTGACCAATGGCAATGTTTACCTCTTTTATTCAGAAGCCGTGGCACTGTCCGCCGGTGATTTTTTACCGAAAATTCGGGCACCGACAATACTGATTTCATAGAGTATCATCAGCGGTACCGACATCATGACCTGAGTGACCACATCCGGAGGAGTTAAAATTGCGGATCCGATAAAAAATATTAAAACAGCATATTTCCGGTTTGCTTTCAGAAAATCAACCGTCACCAGGCCGATTCTGGCAAGAAACGTGATGACCAGCGGGAGTTCAAAAACAAAGCCGAAAGCCAGCAATAGCTTGGCTGAAAAACCAAGGTATTCCTTCATCGAGGGAAACGGCCGAATAGTGTCAGTGGCAAAGCTCAGCAGAAATTTAAATCCGAATGGGAATACAATAAAATATCCGAACAATGCGCCGCCGATAAAGAAAAATGAAGAAATAATGATGATCGGCAGCATAAATTTTCGTTCATTTTTGTAAAGACCCGGTGCGACAAACATCCAGAATTCATACATAATGACGGGTATTGCCAGCATGATGCCGGACAACAGGGAAACTTTTAAAAGTGTAAAAAACGCTTCCGGTATTCCGGTAAATATCAGGGTGTCACCCTCTTGCATTACCTGCATTAACGGGTGGATCAGGATTTCAAACAATTTTTCCTTAAAACCATAGGAGATCCCAAATCCGATGAGAACGGCAATGAAACAATGGATCAATCGTTTTCGGAGTTCTTCCAGGTGAGAGGTGAACGGGAGCTTATCTTCTTCACTCATCAGTCTTTTTTCCGTTTTCCTTCAAATGATCGGCAGCGTATTCCTTTTCTTCAGTTGACGGAACGCCATCGACTAAACCCTCAAGAGGAGAAGCTTTTACCGTTTCATCGGCAGCGCCGGAAGTCTCAGGTGAGCCTTTGATAACGCCCCGGATATCATCATTAATTTCAGTAAACGGTTTTTTGATGGTATTGATATCGTCATCAATATCCAGCGAATCCTTGAATTCTCTGGTGGCTTTTTTAAACTCATTTAACGCGCGGCCAAGTGATTTTGCCAGGTCCGGCAGTTTTTTCGGTCCGATGACGATCAATGCAATGGCCATTATTATGAGTAATTCAGGCACACCTATGCCGAACATAATTTTAAGACTCCTTGATTAAAGTTTTTTATTGACATGGGCGGCAATATGACCGGCCTCAGGAAAAATCAGTGCCTTGCATGCCAGTTTGCAAGCGTTTATACTTCCGGGAAGACAGAATACGGTTGTTTCATTGATTACGCCGGCAGTGGCCCGGGACAGGATGGCCGAAGAGTCAATCTCCTCATAGCTGAGCAATGTAAACAGTGTGCTAAAGGCTGTCAGTTCTTTGACAAACATGGGACGCATTGCTTCAATGGTTACATCCGTGGGATTCAATCCGGTACCGCCGGTCATCAAAAGGATGTTCGGTGCCATATCCATAATAATTTTCCAGGCCGCCCGTTCTATCAGCTGCTGATCATCACCCACAACACGGTGAACAAGCACCTCATGGCCTTCCTTGATCGCCCGTTTTTTCATCCAAAGGCCGCTTTTGTCTTCTGCCAGCGTTCGGGTGGTTGAAACCGTAATGATCCCTATGCTCAGTTTCTTTAATGCATTTTTTTTATGTTCTTGATGTCCCATATTAATTTACCGGCAGGATATCCACCCGGTCAACCTCATCTATTTCTTTGAGCAGTACATTGATTGCTTCTTTTAATGCCGTTTTAACGGTTTGTCCGATATAGTTGGCATGGATCGGAAGTTCTCTGTGACCACGGTCAATAAATACGGCCAGCTCAATGCGGGCCGGTCGTCCGAAATCCATGAGCGCATCCATGGCCGCCCGGATTGTTCGGCCGGTAAACAGAACATCATCAATTAAAATGATTTTATTTTCATCAATATTAAATGAGATGTCGCTTTTTCTGACAACCGGCTGTGCCCCGATCCGGGTCCAGTCATCACGGTAGAGATTGATATCCACCGTACCGGTATTCAGTTCAATCCCTGTGGATTCTTTTATTAGGGACCGGATGCGATGAGCTAGGAAGACCCCCCGGGTGTGAATGCCGATGAGAGCAAGTTTGTCCATCTGTTTGTGATCTTCAAGAATCTGATCCGTCATCTTCTGCAGGATACGTTCAACGTCTTTTGCGTCCAGAACCATGTGAATGTTGCTCATCCGGTTGTCCCTTGTTTTAAATTTGTCAAACAGGCCGGCTTCGTAAAAAGTCCAAATTCTGTGTTGCGCTGCATCCTTCGCTGCTTCAAAGTACGAATCATTGCTCAGGATTTGCGCGCCTTGCCAATTACATAAGATTGGTGAACTTTTCTACTTTGCCGCCGTAATCCGACTTTTTACGATAACATCAAACAGAATATTTCTGTTTATGGTAAAAAGGGGTAAATACAAGCTAAGGGAACTTCCAAAAATTAATATACCAAACTTGCTTGCCTTTTTGATCGTTTTCTTCGTTGCGTCAACAGTTACATAACACGTTATGCGCCTGTTGACGCGCCTTGAATATGATCAAAAATTGCGGCGCAATTTCGGTATATTAATTTCTTCCACTTCCCTTTATCAGTATCAGTCTATACTAAGGATTTAAAAAAGATCAAGATTTATTCAAAAACCGTTTTGGAGTAAAGTTTTAGAATAATTCTTTATAACAAATGCTTTATCCCTGTTCTTATTTTAAGCGAAAACATATTATATAACAGGGCCCGTTCTTTTTTTAAAGCCATCTTGATTTTGAATGTGATTTCTCCTAACCTGACGGCAATTATTCAATTTTATCGGGGAAAAGTGAAAAGATAATATGGTGAAAATAAATAATCCGGATACCGCGTGCACTGGTGTCATTCTTGCGGGCGGTTTAAATAAACGGTTTTCCGGTGAAAATAAAGCATTTATCAGTTTCGGCAATCGCCGGGTAATTGATAATATCTATGAAGTCTTCAGGGCCGTGTTTGACGAAATAATTCTTGTGACAAATCAGCCCATGGCATATCTTGAATGGGATGTAAATATAGTTACGGATATTTATCCGTATCGAAGTTCGCTGACCGGTATTCACGCAGGGCT
>JAQIBZ010000532.1 GCA_027858815.1 Desulfobacteraceae bacterium | reverse complement strand
TTGATGATCTCTGGCGTTCAGATATGCAGGCACTGAATTTAAAAAGTGACTACATCAATATCTTAGCTGTTAGCAGTCAGCCTATTATTAAATCCCAGATTATTAAATCCCAGAATTTTGATGAAGAAATTTCGGCATTGTTTCGGAAAGAGATTCCCTTGTCACTTAACCATGTACTTTTTAAAAATATCAGTAATTCAAATCATCACTTAAGGGTCATTAACATGCCTTTTTTATATGGGCATAAGAACCTTCTGGTGATTCAGATCGGAACACCGCTTGACCACGTCATCCGGATTTTGAGTCAATTGCTGTATTTTATCGGGGGGGGGATTTTGTTTATCCTGGCCCTTACCAGTTTTCTGGGCAGTTTTTTTGCCAGGAGAATTTTAAAGCCTGTGTCAAATGTCACAAAAATTGTTGATGATATTTCACACAAAGACCTCCATCTTAGAATCCCGGAAATGGTAGCAGATGTGGAGATGAAGCACCTGATCAGTTCATGTAATGCCATGATCGGACGCCTTGAGAAATCATTTGAGCATGTCAATGAGTTCAGTTCCCATGTGGCACATGAGCTAAAAACGCCTCTTGCCATCATCCGGGGCGAGGTAGAGCTTGCTCTTAGTGAAACCCGGAATGTTGATGAATATCAGCGTGTTTTAAATATCAGCTTAGAAGAAGTCGACCGTCTGATCAAAATTATTAAAGATCTGCTGCTGCTGGCACGATTGGATTATAACCCGGATGTGTTTGGATTTGAAAAGATCAGCCTGAATGAATTTCTTAAAGAAATTCATGAATACAGCAGCATTCTGGCCGAGCAAAAAGGCCTTGCGTCTAACCTTGAAATTTTGGAATCAGCGTATTGTATTGACGGTGATAAAGTTCATTTACGGCGTCTTTTTTTGAACTTGATTAATAATGCAGTAAAATTTACTCCCTCAGGCGGGAAAATTAACATCACGCTGACGGTGAAAGGCGCTATCGCTGAAATCGCTGTCTCGGATTCCGGTGTTGGGATTTCCACCAAAGATTTAAAAATGATTTTTGATAAATTTTTCCGTGCTCAACCCTATGGTCACAAGGCAGAACCCGGCAGCGGCCTGGGGTTGAGTATCGCCCGTTCCATTGCCCGGGCCCACCAGGGAGAGATTACCGTTCAGAGCCAGTCAGGGCAGGGTACGACCTTTACCGTCAGTCTGCCGGTTGTCTGATTTCTAATAATTACCTGACTGATTTTAGCTGATTTGGCCTTCGGGCTAAGTTTGAGACCGACACCATGATGCACCACACGGGCGGCATTGTCTGTTTGGTCCCTCCCCATTGGCAGGCACACCACCGGTAATCCATAAGCCAGGGCACGTATCACGGTTCCATGTCCGGCGTGTGTGACGACAGCATCCGCATGCGGAAATATTTGACTGTGAGGGGCGGATGATACAATTTTAATATTATCCGGGGCATCTAATGTTATGTCCGTGATAGAGCGTTCATGCCACAATTCGACCGTCGCAGTATAAATGTCCCGGGCTGTTTGAACAGATGATTCCGCTCGTTTCTTCATTTGATAATTTCGTTTTGTGCTTTTATATTTCATGTCAATACAAATGTCACCAAATTTGAAAAGTGAGTTGAGGGAATCGGGAAAGTGGTTAAAGTTTTTGTGACTGGGAAGGTGCGCAATAACCGTTGATAAAGTGGGCAGTAAGATTTGGTCAGAAGGGAATGTATATAAGAATCAAAAAAAGGCAGATTGATAATATTGATAAGCAATATCATTAATCTGCCTTATTATTTGAATCTTTGAATAATGAAATTATTTGCCCTTAAAGTTCGGCTCCCGTTTTTCCTTAAACGCTTTCGGGCCTTCCTGGGCATCTTCACTTAAAAATACCGGGATGCCATATTCCAGTTCTTTTGCCAGTCCTTCTTTTAGAGGCAGGCCGATGGCCGCCTGAACCGACTGTTTCACTGCTTTGACAGCCAGAGGGCCGTTTTTGGCGATAATTGCTGCATATCTTTCCGCTTCCGCCATGACCTGGCCTTTCGGCACAATCTTGTTGATAAATCCCATTGCCAATGCTTCTTCTGCGTCAAACAGCTCTCCGGTCAGCAGGTATTCCATGGCTTTTACATAGGGGATCTGACGGGGCAGCTTAACGGAAGATCCCATGAGGGGAACGATGGACCATTTGACTTCCTGAAGTCCGAATTTAACATCTTCTGAGGCAATTCGGATATCGGTGGAATAGAGAATCTCCATGCCGCCGGCAATGGCATGGCCGTTAATGGCGGCAATAATCGGCTTGTCGATCTTCATGGTTCGCAAAAAAGCCTTTTGGGCCAAATTTGGGTCTTTTTGGATCATTTTATCGGCTTCGGTTTCCGGTGGCCGAACCCCGGTGATCAGGGGAATGAGTCTTTTAAGGTCCGCTCCGGATGAAAACACTTCATCGCTGGCCCCGGTGATGATGGCACAGCGAAGGTCATCATCGTCCCGGTAGTCTTTCCAGGCGGCGATAATGTCGACAACGGTTTCCGGATCAAAGGCGTTTTGGGCTTCCGGCCGGTTTAAGGTAATATAGGCGATCCTGCCTTTTTTTTCGTAGATGAGGGCCATGGTTTCCTTTCCCCGGGGTTAAAACCACCGGGCTACGTTATGTCGCCCCTTCGGGGCTTGGTTGTTTTGAATATTGATGCCTGGGGTTAAAACCCCAGGCTACGTTACGGCACCCCTTCGGGGTTTGTTTGGTATTGCGCCAATTTTCAGGGTTAAAATCCCGGGTTAAATACATCACCCCTTCGGGATTTGGTTTGTATTGTTATTTTTTCGCCGGGTTAAAATCCTTCGAACCCCGGGTTAAAACCCGGGGCTGAACAATTCAGGCCATTAGGGCCAATTCTGTCCAAAAAAACTTTGTAATTTAGTCTGGGGTAATATTTGTGTCCCGAAGTCCCTATGGTTGAAATTCAGGTTATGGTCCATCGCCCCTTTGGGGTTATGTAACATTCGCCTGGGGTATCCTTTGTGTCCCGAAGGGACTTTGTTAAATTAGCCCGGGGTTTTAACCCCGGGAACCGGAATACCAAATACCCCAGCCCCGAAGGGGCTTTGTAATTTAGTTGGGGTTTTGACCCCATGACATAAAGGCGACGTATTATCTCCAAATATGCTCAGGGTCGTATTGGATTCCATTTTTTTCAAGAAACCCGATAAACTCCTCTTTAAATGTGACTCGTTGATGGTGTTTTTTTTGATTGCCGACATATTCAATCGTACGGGGCAATTGAGATTCGCCGACAGAAAAAATGCCGTATCCCCCTTGCCATGAAAACCGGCTATTGATTTTTTTATGTTCGTTAATCCATTTTGAGGAGTTCGCTTTAATCTTTTTAAGAATATCCGGAATAACATGTCTTGGTTTTAAACGGATAACCAGATGGACATGGTTTTCGGTGCCGCCGATTTTCAACAGGATGCCTTCTTCACCCTTTATTATCCCGGCGATGTAGGGGTATAGCTCTTGTTCCAATTCAGGGGTGATTATAGCATCACGATTTTTCGTGCTGAAAACAACATGAAAATTGAGATTGGAATACGTGCCGGCCATGTTTCTCCTCTTGGTTGATTGTTTTGAAGAACAAATTTTACATCGCCCCTTCAGGGCTTTGGGTTGATACCCCTCGAACCTGGGGTTAAAACCCCAGGCTATGTTATGCCGCCCCTTCGGGGCTTGGTCTGGGTTATTCCATTCCCGGGGTTGGAATCCCCGGGTTATGGTACGTCACCCCTTCGGGGTTTGGGATCGAAATCCCTCGAACCCCGGGTTAAAACCCGGGGCTAATTCACCGTCGCCCCTGCGGGGCTGAGCAATTTGCCTGATAGGAGCCCGTTGTGCCCCGAAGGGGTATTGTTAAATTAGCCCGAGGTTTTAACCCCGGGTATGAATAATAAAACCCCCAAGCCCCGAAGGGGCGTGGTAATTTAGCATGGGGTTTTAACCCCATGACATAAGGGCGATGTATTATTCCAAAAAAAATTTAGATCCCATTTGTATAATATTTCACATCATCAAATCGGTTCGAAATGATCAATATCCAGTATGGTATTCGTCGTTTTTTCCGCAAAAACCGCTTTGACTTTTGCGCCTATTTGAACCTTATCAATATCAACACCTTCGAGAATATGCACCATCGGCGTATCCGCGCCGTCAAGTTTGATCATTGCCAAAACAAACGGTGCCTTTCTGGGCAGGTGCTTGTCATCATACCGGACAACCGTGAAATTGACCACTTCACCGGAATTACCCAGTTCCACCCAGTTGTCCCGGATGTCTTCCAGGCACCGTTCACATGTCTGGCGGGGCGGGACAAATACCTTGTTGCAGGTACGGCATTTAACGCCCATGATTTTATTTTTGTCACGGATGGTCGTTATGAACGTGCTGCCCACCCGTCCGGCGAAATATGTGTAGGGCAGGGCAAGCTTGCCTTCAACCACGTAACTGTCAGTTGTATCAAGATTTTTATCCATGAATGGGCTCCTTATTCATCTATTTCAAAATATTTGATATCTTCGATACTGCCGGTCCGGTTTTCATTCCATACCGGGCGCAGTCGGGTTCCGTGGGTCACCTTGCCGTAAAGAACGCTTCCCATTTTGACATCGTTTAACTGGTCCGGACGCAGCAAATGCCAGAACACTTCTTCGTCTTTGCATCCGTCTAAAAGAATACCAATGGCGCCGTAGGGTGTTTCCCGTGTTTCTCCGGTCAGCGGATCCGGGCTGGCATAATAACAGTATTCCATCATCCGCATTTCGCCCTTGGGACCGATTTCAACCCATTCGGTATTTTTTACCCTGCAGATGGCGCAGGTTTCCCTGGGCGGAGACTGGAGCCGGCCGCATTCCGGACATTTGAAGGCCAGTATTTTTTTGTCTTTTAAGCTTTTTAAAAATTTGCCAAAGACAGGGCCGGTAGCAAACCGCTGATTAACGGAAATTGTTTTTTTCAGGGTAATCAGCTCCTGTTCCTGTTTGGTTTCCTGGCCCGGCGTCATGTATTTCTGAAACATCCGGTTGGTCAGGCCGAAGGTGTTAAAGTCTCCTTCGACTATTAGTTTTCGGGATGTAAAAGCAGACATGGCGTCCACTGTTCCGATGTTTAATCCCACAAAGGTTTCGCCGTCCGTATCCAGCACAACATCGCAATCCGATACATCGTCTGCCGTATCAAGCTGCATAGTGCCGTCTGCAATGGTCAGTTTCCATTTTCCGGTGTCTTTGATTTTATATCCAAAGGTGTTGCTGATTCCTGCTGCACCTTCCGGCCGGAACCGGTTTTTCATGGAATTGAATATATCTTCAACGTTGATTCCAAAATATTCGCTCATGTTATCCCCCTACCAGTCTAAATCTTTTTCAAGCATGGTTAAAACAGTCCACATGGTTCCGCCGAATGAGGAGGCCAGGGCATGATTGACCGGCCCCTTTATCTGATGCGGACCGGCATTGCCCCGGACCTGTTTGGCGGCTTCCGCCGTCCGGACCATGGCAGTCGCGCCAATCGGGTTTGCGGCAATCACGCCGCCGGACGGATTAATGGGCATTTTGCCGTCAATCATGATTTCTTTGTTCTCAACCAGCTTTAAATGCTCATCATCTTTGAGCATAAAAAATTCTCTGAGCCAGTCTAATCCCCACCAGGCAGACGGGTCATACATTTCAAACACGTCAAAATACTCCAGGGGGTTGTCTATTCCGTTTCGGGCATAGAGCTGTTCGGCGGCAAATCTATGAGTGGTTCTGTTCGGGTAATAATTATTATTCAGATCCAGGGTTTCTTCCCTGTGGATGGTGATATGGTCTCTGACCCATACCGGGGTTTCAGCGATTTCTTTGGCTCGTTCTTCGGATGCAAAAATCAATACACACGCACCATCTGACTGAGAGCACATATGGATCAGGCGCAGATCGCCGATCAGCGGAGGAGAATTTTCGATGAGGTCATCCATCTGGCCCCAGTCCAGGCCGAATGCCCGGTGGGAGTTTGGGTTCAGGCAGGCATGTTTGTCCATGATAATCCGGTAGGTCATGGCGGCTTTTCTGGCCCGCTCCGCGCCGAATTCGTCGATCAGTTTCATGGCGGCCTGGGCGGTGAGGGCACCGGACTGGAGTTTTCTGGCCCACAGCGGGTCTGCCATGTTGGTGATGCCGCCGGTGGTGTGTCCTTCCTGGAGTTTTTCAAAACCAATGGCCATGACCACATCATACATGCCCGATGCCACCAGATTGTCAGCCGCGCAGACAAGGGTTCCGCCGGTGGTTCCGCCGGTGGTCAGACGGAAGGAATCTCTGCCGAATGCACCCGAGCCGAGTGTGTGCCAAAGATCCGGCTGGTGGACCATTTCAAACAGTTCCATGTTGCCGTGAACCACACAGTCAATATCATCAATTTTTAATCCGGCATCATCCAGGGCCTGTCGGACCGCTTCATGAATCATTTCCGGCTGGTTCACGTCTTCCCGATGGCTGGAAAATTTGGTTTCTCCGATTCCAACAATGCCGACATTCCTGTTTTTCTTTTTATATCCCATAGTTTGTACCCCCTAATTTTCCAGAATAAGGACTGCATGATGCTGCCCAGCCGCTCCGGTGGTTCCATGGGCAACTGCCTTTTTAGCTCCGTCAACCTGCCTGTCTCCGGCTTCCCCCTTTAACTGGAGGACGGCTTCCAAAGAACGGGCCAGACCGCCTAACATAAGCGGATTGCCGTTTAACATGCCGCCGGACAGATTGATATTCTGAGAATCCATGGCTCCTGAATCAACCCATTGACCTCCCTGTCCTTCATCTGCAAGACCTAATCCTTCAGCCCACATGGGCAGTTGGTATGCACAAGCATCATTGATTTCTGCAAGATCAAAGGCGTCTTTCGGACTTGATATGCTGGCCATTTTATAAGCTTTAGCAGCCGCTTTTTTTAAGGCAAAATTGGATGTCAGGTCTTTATCGCCTAAAAAATAACTGTCCATGCAGCTTCCGAATCCGGTCAGATATACCGGGTTGTCAGTAAATTCTTTTGCGCGTTCTTCACAGCATAGCAGCATCCCAACTGCCCAGTCCGTCACCGGGTATTGGTGAAGTTCACGAATCGGATCCGATATCATTGCAGAGTTTAAAACGTCCTGTTCTGAGACCGCTTTATTTTTCCTGGCATACGGATTTTTTGCTGCTTTTTGCCGGGATCGGGCAACAATTTTTGCCAGATGCGCATCTGTCACGCCGGATTTTTCCATATATTCTCTTGCCTGAAAGGCACTGGCGTTTAAGAAGTCCATTCCCAGGGGGCGGCAGAAAAACGGGTCAAATGCCAGGTTGGTGCACATGTTCCGGCTTTCTGACTGGGACTCCTTGCAATGGCCCATTATCAGAACTATATCATCATGCCCTGAAAGGATCGATGCCATGGCATAGCCCAGTCCATTGATTCCATCCTGTGCGGCCTTTTCCTCACCCCTGAAATGCGCCCCTACGACATCCGTCATGCCACTATCTGAAATGGTCCGGGCGTCGAATACTTCATCCGAACAGGTCACAACATTCCGGATACCTTTTTTCATATCAAAGGTCACGCCGGTCTGGGCAATGATGGATTCAAAACATTCTGAGAGCATGCCCTGGAATCTCTGATACCAGATATCCGGTTCGTTTTTGATCTGCGCAACGGCACAGACAGCTACTTTACCGCTCATATTTTCCCCTCCTCAAAAAATCGTTTCAGGCTATCATCTAACGTCCCAGGGCTTCGTTACAAGCCTCTTTAAAATGCTCACATACATTCGTATGCTCCGCTTTTGCATCGGCTTGCGCCTTGCCCTGAAACGTAATCTGATATCCTGAAACGATTTTGATAAAAAAATATTAATTTTTTAAATCTTGATACATCGTATCAACAAGGTACGAATATTTATCGTAAATCACGTTTCGTTTCATTTTCATTGATGGCGTCAGTTCTCCGCCTTCCTGGGAAAATTCATTGCTGATGATCCGGTATTTTTTGATGGTTTCATACCGGGCCAGCTGTTTGTTTTTCTCTGCCACATGTTCGTCCACAATTTTCAGAAAATCTTTATTTTCAAGGAGATCTTCCGGTTTGGAAAAAGCGATTTTCTGCTGTTTAGCAATCCGTTCGGCCTGTTCCAGATTAATATTGACCAGAGCGCTTAAGAATTTTTTACGTTCGCCCACCACAACAAACTGTACAAACAGGGGGTCGAATTTGAATAATCCTTCGATTTTCTGGGGAGCAATGTTCTTTCCGCCGGAGGTTATAATCAGGTCTTTTTTCCGGTCAGTGATGGACAAAAAACCATCCGCATCAAACTGGCCGATATCGCCGCTCATAAAATAACCGTCATCAGTAAATGATTCTTTTGTTTCTTTTTCCATTTTCCAGTATCCGGCAAATACATTGTCTCCTTTGACCAGGATTTCACCGTCATCAGCAATTTTGATGTCAACATTGGGCAGGGGTTTGCCCACGGTTCCGATTTTATAATCTGACAGGTTACTCATGGTGGCGGGAGCACAGCATTCCGTCATACCGTATCCTTCAATGACGGTGATGCCGGATGCATTGAAGAACAAAACAATATCCCTGGAGGTGGGAGCGCCGGAAGCGGTCATCCAGCGGACCCTTCCGCCAAGTGCATCGGCGAGTTTTTTGAAGATCAGCTTGTACGCCAGTTTGTATTTCAGACCAAGGACCAGGGGAATCGGCCGTTTCTTTTCTCTTAATTCACTGATTTCAAGTCCGATTTTATATCCCCAGTGAAACATTTTCTGCTTCCACTCATCCTGCTCTTCCACCTGGCCGAGAATTCTCTGGTATACTTTTTCACAAACCCGGGGAACTGCCAGAATCACGGTCGGGCACTTTTCTTTGACATCCACCACAAAGGTGTCGATGCTTTCCGCATAAGAGGATGTCAGCCCCACGTACATGCCGTAAAAGTGGCCGGCAACACGTTCGAACACATGGCTTAACGGGAGCAGGGGAACGGTCTGATCCGTCTCATAGGCGAATTTGGGCGAAATGCTTTCTAACGAGTAGATGACCGCCATGATATTTTTGTGGGTGACCATGGCTCCCTTGGGA
>JAQIBZ010000495.1 GCA_027858815.1 Desulfobacteraceae bacterium | reverse complement strand
ATTGAAATAAATCTGAAAATTCTCTTAAACACAGCCTTATCTTTAATGATTTCTGGGCCTTGGTCATCGTTTCGGCCATATGTAGGGGAGGGCTTTATGCCCTCCCGAAAAACGAGTATTACGAATGTGTGAGTCATTCTCATCTCTGTATACCGGGCTCTACGGAAAACGGGCGGGGATAAACCCCGCACCCTACGGAAAACGGGCGGGGATAAACCCCGCACCCTACGGAAAAGGTGGCCGAAACGATGATCAAGGCCAATTTATGGTTATCCACTTAACTCAAGTTATCTACCTTTTTCTGGATTCCGGGTCGCGGTCGCTTCGTTTCTTTGCCCGGAATGACGGGCTTTAGAACATCACGAATAACTCCTCTTTATTCTCAACTTGAGCGCACCGGATAAGCAGACAATAATTTTCAGATTGTCATTGATATGGAAAAATGTCAATAACGATAGGCGCGACACAGGGTAAATTCGTTCTGACCGCAAAGCCCATTAACCATGGGCCTTTTGACGCATTGACGGTCGGCACGATGGCCGACCCTACGATGCGTGTTGCCGTAGGGCGGGCCACCGTGCCCGCCAGTCAAATTGAATAGAACAAATTTACCGTGGGCGCGACATGCCGATGCCGGCGGTTAAACAACAAATAGAGACACCGGCGCCAAAAAATTTTAAGGGCTCGGGCTTGCCGATGCCTTGAAAACGGGTCTCGCATTATCGCTTCAATCAATTGAAAAACACGGAGTGATGTCTTTATAATGATAAAACACAAAATAAAATTCTTGACTTCATCAGCAACTGCCTGGATATTGAATAAATACAATGGGCATCCAGCCATGGGGGCGAGATGTTCATAAGGAAAAAATTTCATTGGAAAAGGGGAAAAGACTATGCAACATTTAAAACGGACGTTGATTTTTTTGGCGGTAATCGGTTTTGTTTCGGCATTTGCAATGAGTGTTTCCGCTGAAGACAGCGCTGATAAAATTAACATCAATACCGCCACTGTCGAAGAATTGATCCAATTGAAAGGCGTTGGAGAAAAACTATCTCAGGCGATCATTGACTATCGAGAAAAAAACGGCTTGTTCAAAAATGTTGTTGATCTTGAAAATATTAAAGGCATTGGCCCCAAAATTCTGGCGGATAACATGGACCGTCTGACCATATAAACATAAAAAACGAGTTGTTGAACCAGAAATCAAGACCCGCGTCCCAATGGCGCGGGTTTTGATTTTATGCGGTTTTGCTTTATGAAAAGGACACATCTGTAGTGCGAATCAATTCACCACAATGGCGAAAACTCATGCGCCGCCAGGTTGAAAATGCCGGGATCGATGCCTCATCTGACGCCCAGGATTTAAAAATTGATAAAATTATTGCCTTTGTGTCAGAACTCCTGGTCTGGAATGAAAAAATTAATCTCACCGCCATCACGGATGCAGAAGAAGTCGCGGAAAAACATATTATTGATTCGCTGATTCCGTCAAAATTTATTCCGGCAAATGCTTCCGTGATTGATCTTGGAACCGGCGGCGGTTTTCCCGGTATCCCCTTAAAAATTTATATGCCGTCGTTGGCTGTCATGTTGGTAGACAGTTCCAGAAAAAAAATAAATTTTCTAAAATATGTTATCAGGATTCTGAACTTTCAGAATATTTCTGCGCATCAGTTCCGGGTGGAAGAGCTTTCAGATCATCCGGACTTTGCCGGTCAGTTTGACGTGGTCATCAGCCGGGCCTTTACTTCGCTAAAGAAGTTTTTGGAATTGTCCATTCCATTGATGAAACCTGAAGGTTGTATTATTGCCATGAAAGGCAAAGAAGTTCAAAAAGAAATAGATGAGATTAAAGCTGCTGAGACACGTGAAAAAATATATCAAATAAACGGCAGGAAATTTTATTTGTGTATTGAAAAATACAGCCTACCTGTTTCCGGCGATGAACGATCGCTGGTGATTGTAAGAAATCGGCCTTGATCATCGTTTCGGCCATATGTAGGGGAGGGCTTTATGCCCTCCCAAAAAACGAGTATGACGAAGGTGTGAGTCATTCTCATCTCTGGATACCGGGCTCTACGGAAAACGGGCGGGGACAAACCCCGCACCCTACGGAAAAGGTGGCCGAAACGATGATCAAGGCCTAAATAAATTATAGATTTTTTTCAGTTTTTTATTCCAAACGGAGCCCCGAATGCCGAAAACTTCCAGTGATCACTTACTCAAACAGCAAATTGAATCGCTGGAAAAAGAAGTCAGGCTGCTGAAAAAAAATGAAGCTGGATTGAAAATGGATCAAAATCGGTTTCAGGCAATTTTTAACAGCATGCATGATATTTATTTTGAGGTTGATCTAAAAGGCAATTTTATTCATTTCAATCCGGCTTTGTGCGAAGTTTTTGGCTATACGTCTGAGGAACTGGTTGGAAAAAATAACCGCGATTACACAATTCCTGATACTGCAAAACGAATGTATCAGGTTTTTAACAAAATATTTACCACTGGTGAACCTTCGAACATAAACGATTATCAAATCATTACCAAAGCCGGAGAAGTTCGGTATCTTGAATTGTCTGCCTACTTAATTAAAGATGATGATGGCAATCCCATTGGTTTCAGGGGTGTTGGCCGTGATGTCTCAGACAGGATTGAAATATCAAAAAAACTGCGGGAAAATGAAGACTGGGTTAAAAAATTAAGCGAAGCTTCCTTTAGCGCCATTTTTATTCACAGCCAGGGGCGTATACTGGACTGCAATCAGGAAATGATCCGGGTCACTGGTTATGATTACGATGAGTTGATTGACATGGATGGATTAAAGCTCTGTGCGCCTGAGTCCAGGAAAGCCGTTATGAAAGCTATGCGGTCTAATGATGAGAATGTTTATGATGTAGTGGTTTTGAAAAAAGACGGCACAAGAATTCATGTTGAGGTGTATGGCAAAAATATACTTTATCATGGTGTTAAAGCCCGTGTAACAGAATTCAGGGATATTTCGGCCTGTAAAAAGACTGAAGAAGCGCTGCGGAAAAGTCGTGTCCGATACCGTCAATTATATAAAGATGCTCACCGGGCCGAAGAACTTTACCAATCCCTTTTAAATTCATCTGCAGATGCTATTTTATTAACAGATATTGATTTTAAAGCGCAATTTATCAATCCCGCCTTTACAAATATTTTTGGCTGGAATCTGTCTGAAATGGCGGTTGATCAGCTTCATTATATTCCCAAACCCTTGAAACAGTCTTTTGCAGAATTAATGAAAAAGGTTATGGACCTGGATCATCCGATTCATGGATTTGAAACCCAGAGATACACAAAAGACGGGCGGCTTTTAGATGTCAGTATCAGTGCGTCCAGGTATCTGGATCATGCCGGTGATGCGGCTGGTATTTTATTGATTTTTCGTGATATCTCCGATGCCAAACGGTATCAGTGGCATATGGAGCAGGCTCAGAGAATGGAGTCGTTAGGTACCCTTGCCGGTGGGGTCGCCCATGATTTTAACAACCTGCTCATGGGCATTCAGGGCCGTCTTTCGCTGCTGATGCTGAATAAGGATGATTCGGATTCTGAATTTAAACATTTAAAAGAAATCGAAGATTATATCATCCGGGCAGCTGACCTGACACAGCAAATGCTTGGTATCGCCAGAAGTGGTAAATATGAAGTAAAATCCACGGATATTAAGAATCTTGTCAAAACTCAAAACCGGATGTTCGGCCGCACCCGGAAAGAAATTCTGATTTATGAAGAGTTTGATGAAAATCTTTTTACCGCGGAAGTCGATCAGCGGCAGATCGATCAGGTTTTGCTGAATATGTATGTGAATGCTTCACATGCAATGCCTGATGGTGGGGATTTATATATCAGAGTCAGTAATGAAATGCTGGATAAGGAATTAACTGCCCCCCATAATGTCGAGCCGGGGAAATATGTTAAAATCTCAATTACTGACACCGGTGTCGGTATGGATAGAGCAATCCTTAAACGGATTTTCGAGCCCTTTTTTTCAACAAAACAAAGAGGCCGCGGTACCGGCTTAGGGTTAGCTTCCGCTTATGGTATTATTAAAAATCATGAGGGGCTGATTACTGTTTATAGCGAAAAAGACAAAGGAACCACGTTTAATATTTTTCTGCCGGCCTCAGCTGCGGAAGCGGAAGAAGAACATATCCTTAATACCGAAGTACTTGAAGGAACCGGGACCATTCTGCTGGTGGATGATGAAGAAATGATTATTAGTGTTGCCGATGAAATGATCCAGGCTCTTGGATATAATGTGATCACCGCCAGAGATGGTCATGAAGCACTTGACATATATCGCGACAAAAAGGATCAGATTGACATGGTGATTCTGGATCTGATTATGCCGGGAATGGGCGGGGGGGAAACGTTTGATCAGCTCAAGTCCCTTAATCCGGATGTGAAAGTTCTGTTATCCAGCGGTTATAGTATTGATGGTCAGGCATCAACAATTCTTAAGCGGGGATGCCGGGGATTTATCCAAAAGCCGTTCAGTCTCCAGGCGTTATCGCAAAAAATCAGTACAACAATTGTAGCAGAGGGTTCAGCATAAGCGTATCATCGGACCAGAAAGGCTTGCCAACTATCCGGGCAGGTGAGGGCACCAAGGTGGTTTTTACGGATGATGTTTTTCAGATTGACCACCTTTGACTATTTTTATCCGACGCACATCCCATCGAGTTTTTCATATATATTTCCGCATGACTGAATTCTGCTACATCAATATAATAACCATTTGCGTTAATTCTTATTGTTGTTGCCGGTTTTTGATTCTGGTATGCTAAAAGTTTAAATAAAAAGTATTAATGCGGGATCAATTGAAAGGAAATATCCGTGAATGAAAATCGACCAATCATCGGAATAACCATGGGGGATCCGGTCGGTATCGGACCGGAACTCATTTGCCTGGCGCTGAGTCACCCGGAAATTTATGATGTAGCAAGACCGCTTGTAATCGGTGATGTCCAGGTTCTTGAAACGGCAAAACTGATTACGAGAAGTCCGAGCCTGATTGCTACCGTGAATTCTCCGGGGGCTGCATCATTTAAGCCCGGGTGCATTGATGTGCTGAATAGTTCGAAAATTGATCCAGCCAATCTGGTATGGGGGCAGCCGACTGAAAAAACGGGCAGGGCAATGGAGCATTATATTATTACTGCTATTGATATGGCATTAAATGATGATATCGCCGCCATCGTGACTTGTCCCATCAATAAAACGGCGTTAAAACTGGCAGAAAGCAAATACCACGGGCATACGGAACTGCTGGCTGATCGGACCGGTACAAAAGAATTTGCCATGATGATGGCCGGTGACCGTTTGCGGGTGGTGCTTGTGACAATTCATATTGCGCTGAATCAGGTTCCTGAGTCACTGACCATTGAAAAGATCGTGTCTACCATTGCAACAACGGATTATTCGCTAAAGGAGCGTTTTGGTATTGAAACCCCTAAAATAGCCGTAGCCGGGTTAAATCCCCACGCAGGAGAATCCGGAATGTTTGGTGATGAAGAAGTCCGGCTTATTGAGCCGGCGGTCAGTTTATCGAAAAAGAACGGTATAGATGTATCAGGGCCTTATCCGCCGGATACGGTGTTTTTGAATGCAATGAACGGACAATTTGATGCGGTGGTCTGCATGTATCATGATCAGGGTCTGATTCCGTTTAAAATGATTCACTTTTCCGATGGTGTGAA
>JAQIBZ010000117.1 GCA_027858815.1 Desulfobacteraceae bacterium | reverse complement strand
ATAGAGTCTCCGTAGAAGAACTCTGATGCTGAAAGTTCGATGGGCTGAGTTGAAATTCCTGCCGTTGCCTGAAGATGAGACGCATTGATAACTTCAACAGTATTATCAATTGTCTCACCATAGAAAAAATCTGAATTCGAAAGAACACCGACTGCGAAAGCAGGGTTTGCGTAAAATCCGAAAAAAATCACTGCTATTATGAGTATTGTCAATTTATTCATAATTCTCACCTCTCTCATACAAAGTTGACGGCCCTTAAAACGACTTGAGCCGGTTAACATAGAAAGAGGCATTGACCATGCCAAATATTTCATTAAACCATAACAGCTTAGAAAAAAAAGATATCTCATCATTTACCAGCCCGATGATCAACAAATCATCCATCAACTGCGCAATATTTTCATAGAGGTGTACAATTTTTTCGCACCTGCTGAATCTTTACATCAACATTGTCGCATGATCATTTAAAATTATCGCTTGCCTATTATAAAATTTTGATCTCTAGTGAGACATTTTTTTATCGCAAGGAGTGACAAAGAGGAAAAGGTCGCCACCATGATGCTACAGACATAACAGTACAATTTCCCAGGCAGTTCGATAAATTTTTCAGGTGCAGGCCTTTACTGGCATCCATATTCCCATCGAAAAATTCCGAAAAATGGTATTTCAGGTATTGTTTTTGCTATATTCTTTTCCATTATTATTAAAAGCATGTGACTGTTTTGGCTATCCCCTTAAATATCCATTAATTATTTTAATATTGATCAATTATCAAACATACATCAGCGTATCGAGCCGGATACGAAATACATAAAGACAGAGTGAATACTTTTTATGAACAACACAGAAAAAACCATATTTAAATCAGGAACCATGCTCGGTGATAAATGGGTCATACTTGAATTTATCGCCAAAGGCGGCATGGGGGAAGTTTACCGTGCGCACCAGACCAATCTGAATCGGGATGTGGCCATCAAAGTCATCTCAAAACAATGGCTAAAATCCATCGTAGAAGATGACGAGGAGTTAGAAACTGCTCTGCAGCGCTTTAAAAGAGAAGTCCAGGCAATGGGCGGGATTCATCATCCCAATGTGTTGCAAATTTTTGATTATGGCCTGGAAAAGATCAAAAGCGGCGGCATAGAAGAACCGCTTCACTATATCGCCATGGAATTTATCCCGGGGGGTACCCTTAGAGAGACCATGTCAGAAGAGGGTTTCTACCCGGAAGAAGGCCTGACCCGGGACTGGATTGAGAAATACTTTTTATCCGTGCTCTATGGTGTTGAGGCTGTTCACCAACGAGACATGGTCCACCGGGACCTGAAACCGGAAAATGTTTTAATTGACGGAACAATCCCGAAAATTACTGATTTCGGCCTGACCCGCTCCTGCCGATGGAAAGGGGTCACCCAGTCGATGGATTTCAAGGGCACCATCATGTACATGGCTCCCGAACAGCTTGCCGACTTCAGACGCACAGACCATCGGGCGGATATCTATTCTTTGGGCAAGATTCTTTATGAAGCGTTAGTTGGTAAAATAAGCACAACCTCGGATCCCACCCATTTCAAGTGCGTTGGATTAAAAAACCCGGCGACAAATTTTTTCAAAGCCATTGATCAAATAATACAAAAAGCAACTGCTGAAAACAAAGAAGACCGGTATATATCGATAGAAGAATTCCGCAATGCAATTTTAAAAGCACTTATCATTTTGAAACAACAGCCCGGTGAAAAGAAAATGCGGACTTTTCTTGAACATCCCAAATGGATATGGACCGGCATATCCGTCGCAATACTGTCTGTTCTTATAATGACGACATGGCATTTATTGGGCAACCCGGGACAAGTAGACGGTTTAAAGGGCCTCAATGTTTCGTTATTTTCCAACAAGCCCCATACGCCGGATATCTATGTTTCCGCAAACATAAAAGAACCTGTTTTAACCGAAGATAGCGCCACTATTCGGTATGTGCCCGGCGGAACACTCACGCTTCCCGAAGACCGGCCAGTCGCAGTAAAGCCCTTTTACATGGATGAGACACCGGTGACCAACCTGCAATACGTGTCTTTCCTGAATGAAGTCAGATCCGGAATCAGAATAAATAACAATGTTGTGCTCGGAGATGAAAATATATGGCTGATGCTGGGTGAAGTCACCGAGGGCTATGAACCGATTATTTGTACTGATGACGAATTTTCAGTAAAACATCCCGGCCATGCCGCCTGTCCGGTTCTGCGTGTTACAGCGTTCGGCGCTATGGCATATGCGCAGTTTTACGGAAAACGGTTACCTTCTGAAGCAGAATGGATCTACGCATACCATGGTGCGAAAAAGTCTCCAATCAGTGAACATGAAGAGACCTTTGAGAAAAAACCGATTCTGACACCGGTGATCCTTTTAGATGCCAACCCTCTTGAGATTAGAGGGCTTAACCAATGCATCAATGAATGGACCATCCAATCTATAAAAGGCCAGGACAGCGACACGAACAAAGGTCCCCACTATATGGTAATCGGGAATGCCCGGGATGAGACCGCTAAAAATGCCTGGCTCTCGGCTGTGATCCGACAACCATGGGAATCTTTTGAAGAGGTGGGATTTCGATGCGCGATGGATATATCCGAAATTGATTCGGATTTGAAGAAAAATAAGGATACAGAACCCGTCGGGCAACACGAGGCAGGATCAGTCGTCAAGTAAAGGATGCATATAACATGTCAAATGCGCTGAAAAATGTATGGGGCACGACCCACACCGGTTATCAGCGAAGCCGAAATGAAGACCGGTATTTAATCAAACCGCTTCAGGACAGCCAGGCGATTTTGCTTGGGGTGGCTGACGGCATGGGCGGAGAAGCCGGCGGAGATATTTCAGCACAGATTGTTGTGGATACTTTACAGAAATACCAGAACCCATCAGGAGCGATCGAGCAGGACTTAACAGATATTCTGGACAGGGCCGGCAAGGAAATCAGACTCAGGTCTGAAAAGGATATTAAACTGTACGGCATGGGAACCACTGCCACGGTCGTCCTTGTTTCAAACGGCACGGCATATTGGTCTCACGTGGGAGACAGCCGGTTGTATCTATCCCGAAAGGGAGAGCTGAAGCAAATCACCATCGATCATACTTTTGTACAAGATTTAATTGAAGACGGCACCCTGAGCCAGTATGATGCTGACCGGCATCCCCTGAGAAATATGCTCGATCAATGTGTGGGGTACATAGACATGATTCCGGACAGCGGCAGGTTCCCTGTTCATCCAGGCGATCGGATGTTGTTATGCTCGGATGGTTTGACTCGCCAAATATCGGGGGATAAAATTAAGTCAACTCTTGAAATCGGTAATGCCCGTGAAGCTTCTGAAAAGCTGGCCAGCCTGACCCTTGAGGCAGGTGGGAAAGACAATGTCACTGCTGTGGTTTTGATATGCTAAATATCAATTTTCTCTTGCACTTCGTCGGAGTTTGGCCGGGAATCTGAAAGTAAATATTGCACCGCCCGTTTCAGCATTTTTTGCTTCGACGGTGCCACCAAAACTCTCTGTAATCTGCTTTACAATACTCAATCCCAATCCATTGCCCTTGTCATTCAGCTTCGTGGAATAAAAAGGATCAAAAATCCGATGAATATGCGTTTCAGGGATTCCCTGACCGAAGTCCTGAATTTCGATATATATCTCACTCTTATTTAAATCTTTGGCTGCTTTTATGATTAACGTCCCATTATCATTCATTGCCTGTGCCGCATTTAGCTCAATATTTCGAATTGCCTGCTCAAGCAAAAACGGATCGCCGTCAATAAACAGATCCGGATCATCACAATTTTTTTCAATTGTAACCCGTTTCAGTGTACCACAGGCGATCAGGGTAGCTGTTGTTGCATCTATAATGTCACACACGTTAATCCGCTTGAACGACGTCTCCTCATTCGGTCGTCCAAGATTTAACAGCGATGTGGCCAGCTTTTCCAGGTTTGTGGACGCAGTAAAAATCTCTTCTAAATCATCCTTTATTTTATACGGAACATCTCCTTCAGCCTGAATCAGTTCACAGTATCCCATAATGGTTGTCAGGATATTTTTTACTTCATGGCCGATGGAACCGGCCATAACACCGAGACTGGCCTGTTTTTGACTGATCAGCACCTGGTGCCTGAGTTGATATTCCTTTTCAGCCAATACCCTGTTTTTCTCGATAAGAATATTAGCATACTTTCCATACGCGATTCCAAAGAGGCCGCCCAACACAGTGTACAAAACCGCCATAGGCAGCATTTCAACTGAAAAAGCCATGAAAAAAGAATCGATAAGCCTGTTCCCATGGGACTGGTGTGAATG
>JAQIBZ010000454.1 GCA_027858815.1 Desulfobacteraceae bacterium | reverse complement strand
GACTAACACTTTATTCAGCTTATTTATTGGGCATTAATTTTGAAAATGAAGGCTGTCTTACTGCGGCCTGTTTAGGTAAGTGCCTTGAAACAAAAAGCCCGTCTTCTTAAATTTTTTTTATCAGTGAAAATATCACTTTTCTTTTCCGTATAATTTCAGGTTATATTATTTCAGTAGTGTGTAGTTTAGGATCAGTCCTGTCAGTATCAATCGATTCGGGTTTGTCTGGTTCGAGTTTGCCTGGTTCGAGTTTGTCTGGGAGGTCGTCCATCGGTCATCAATCTATTTCAATTTATGGTGGGTAGTAAAATTATGCTATTTGGACCCAAAAATGAGGTTGTCGGACTGGATATCGGATCCCGTTCTATCAAGGTGGCGGAGGTTTCTGAATCCAAAAAAGGGTGGACTTTAAAAAAGTTTGGAACCATTGACATTGACCCCGGGGCAATTGAAGAAGGGGTGGTCAAGGATCATCAAAACGTAGCGAATGCCATTCGACAGCTTTATCAGAATTATAATATTAAGCAGCAGAACGTTGCGATTTCAATTGGCGGATATTCCGTTATTGTAAAAAATATCACTATTCAGAATATGCCGGAAGAACAGCTTCATGAATCCATTAATTTTGAGGCGGAGCAGTATATCCCTTTTGATATCAATGATGTAAATTTGGATTTCCAGATTTTAGGAGAAGCGGAGCAGAATCCGAACCAAATGAATGTATTGCTGGTTGCCGCGAAAAAAGATATGGTCAACGACTATATTAATCTTATTGATATGGCCGGCCTTAACTTATGCATAATCGATATCGATGCATTTGCTCTGCAGAATATATATGAATTCAATTATGGCGCGCAGGAGGAAAATGTTGCGCTGATTGATATCGGTGCGAGTAAAACTTCTGTTAATATATTAAAAAACAACACATCTGTTTTTATGCGTGACGTGTCCCTTGGCTGTAACCAGATTTATCAAAGAATTGTTTCGATCGCAAACTGTACGATGGTTGAAGCTGAAGCTATCATGCTCAGTGATAAGCCGGATAAACTATCCACGGAGGAACTTAAAGAAATTATTTCATCTTCTGTTTCTGACTGGTGTGATGAGATCAGACGAGCGTTTGATTTTTTCTATTCAACCAATCCGGATGATCGGATTAAGCAGATTGTCCTAAGTGGTGGCGCATCAAATATTAAGGAATTCAGAGAGTTGCTGGCGATGCAGTCATCGGCTGAAGTAAAAATAATAAATCCATTTGAAAAAACAAATATAACCAGTGAGCAGTTGGATGATGCTTATCTGAATCAGCTGGCACCTCAGGCCGCAATATCCATGGGGCTTGCAATCAGAAGAGTGGATGACAAATGATACGTATCAATTTATTACCCTACCGGGCAGCAAGATCCAAAGAGAATATTCGCAAACAGGTATCAATCTTTCTGTTATCTTTTGTCCTTTTAATTATCGTGCTGGTTGTTTACAATAGCCATTTGAGTTCGAAATCAGAAGGTTTGGCAAACAACCGGGATCACTTAAAAAAAGAAGTTGCCATTTATGGAGCAAAATCCAAACAGGTGGAAGACATAAAGAAAAAGCTTGATACGCTCAATAAACAGATAGAAATCGTTAATCAGCTCAAAGATTATCGCGAAAACCCGCCAAAGCTTCTGGCAAAAATGACGGAGATGGTCATTTCAGGGCGTATGCAGTTAACTCGGCTTTTCTCTGATGCTGCGAGCCTGACATTAGAAGGCGTTGCTTTAGATAATGAAACCGTTGCCGTATTTATGCTCCGGCTTGAACGATCGGGTTTATTTTCCAGCGTCGTTCTGGCAAGTTCTCAGCAAGTCAACAAATATAATGTAAATATGAAGCAGTTCAATATTAATTGTAAGAAGGTTGCTCTTCCAGCAACAGCCCCGGCATCTAAATAGTCATGAGAGCCTAACACCAGGCGGAGAAAAGGCGAAAGAAGAATGAAAAAAATTGATATCTCGTTAAATTCTATTGAGCCGCTGATCAAACAAATTAGTGAATTGACAAAAATACAGCGAATTGTGATATGCTGTGTGTCGGTTGCATTGATCGTTGGTCTATTTGTATATTTTTTGTATATGCCGAAATATGAAGAAATCAATCAATTAGAAAAAACAATTGCTGAACAGGAAGAACAGCTTCGCAAGACAAAAAGAAATGCCGCACAATATGCTGAATACCAAAAAAAATTGGAGGATGCTCAGGCAAAGTTTAATGTTGTTGCAAAAGCGCTTCCGCTAACCGATGAAGTTCCCGCTTTACTTACAGGGATTTCTCAGGTTGGAAAAGATTCGGGACTTACTTTTTTGCTGTTTAAACCGGAGAAAGAAAGAAAGAAAGAATTTTACGCTGAACTTCCGGTAACCATGAATCTGTCAGGAACTTATCATGATCTGGGAGTATTTTTTGATCAACTAGCTGGAATGTCCAGAATAGTCAATGTCAAAAAGTTTGACATGAAAATTGTTAAAGGCTCTGCCTTAAATATTGCATGCACGGCTGAAACATATAAATTTGTGGAGCCCCAACCGGTGAAAGAAAATGGTAAGGGCAAAAAAAAGAAAAAGAAATAAAAGAAGATAAACTATGTATAAAATTTATTGTTGCGTAATATCTATTCTTTTTTTTGGGGTTTGTTTTTCAGG